>DASYSI010000230.1:0-5009 GCA_036003485.1 Burkholderiales bacterium
GTCTGAATATCTACCTCGACGATATCAATGCCATCATCGATCACCTAAATGTCGACTCGGTGCACTATTGCGGAGAATCTCTTGGCGGCATTCTGGGAATGGCTTTTGCCGCGGAGTTTCCCGCGCGCGTGCGAACCTTGAGCCTGATTTCGGCGCCGGTCTACGTAAGCGAGCACAATCAGCAAAACACGACCTATGGGTACTCGTCGCGGATCGAGGCGTTGCGGCAAATGGGAGCCCGGGGCTGGGCCGAAGCCTCCAACGCGGGCAGGCGCTTTCCGCCCGACGCGGATCCTGGGCTGCTGCGCTGGACTGCGGAAGAGATGGGCAAGGCGGATGTCGATCTGTTGATCGCGGGGCAGCGCTGGGTCGCGGACTTGACCGTTGCGCCATACCTGCCGCGCATCAAAGCTCCGGTCCTCGGCATCTACCCGACTGCCGGCCCGATCGCCGGCGACGAGCAGATCCAGGTGCTGAGATCGTGCGTGCCCGACATCCGGATCGTTCGCAGCCGCTCGCGCTATCACAGCATACAAAGCTTCGAGCCCGCCGCCTGCGCGCAGGAGGTTTTATACTTCGCGGCGCAATTCGATGGCATCACCTGCCGCGAATGACCCGGGGTATCACCGCTCCCGTTATTTACGGCCTTCCCGAATGTAACTGATTGTAACTATCAGGGCGGAGGTCAACTCGTTGGCAGATGATTTCGTTCACGGATATGCGGTCCCCAATCCGGCTCGCAGGGTTGGTATCGCCCTGCGGTATGCCTTTCGAGGGTGGGACAACACGCTGCGCCGCTGATCAGCTATGGATATAACGCATGACGCAGTCACGACGGGCGCCGGAACCGGCAACCTCGCGCCGGAGGCGCTCGAGTGGCTGTTTACGCTCGCCGTAATCGCGTTCCTGTTCTGGCAATCCGAAGCGTTTCGCGATCCCGGATTCAGTCGCGGCGCCGGCGACCGCTACCAGGAAGCGGTGGAATTGAAAGCTCCGATTCTGCTGCAGGCTGCCGGGACAGGACGCGTCGCAGAAATCTGCACTCAATTCGGTGGCTGGCTGCCGCAAATCGAACGCGAAATCTCGGTGCAGCGGATCGGCATCTGTTACCCGGATGCGCGACACCCAATCGCCGCCACGGCGAAAAATCAAATCGATGCGGCCGCGATTGCGGAGCTGACCAAGGCGTATGAGGCGCTTGCCCGCAGTCTCGCTTTTCCAGTCAAGGCCAGACTCTCTCGGCTTAACGAGCTCGAGAACCGCGCGCGTGAAGCGCGGGCCGAAACTGACGTGCAAGGCGCGATCGAAAGTCTGGCGAGCGAGACACGCCTGTATCGTGACGCTTACGGTATTGCGGCGGCGGGAGCGCGTTCGATCCCGCTCGAATGTGCGTGGAACACGCTTGAAGCGAAATATCATGGCCCTGCCCGCGCCGGCGTTGCCGAAGCGGACCGCGTGCGCGCGCTGCTCAGCATGGCCGCTTTGCTCGACGGCGATTCAAGCCGCGTCTCGGCGGCAGCTTTTCCGGTAAACGATGCGAAAGTTGACACCTGGTCCAGGTCGGAGCGCGACGCCGGATGCGCTGCACTGGGACTGCCACGGCAAGTCGTCGTCGCGGCGGCCGAGATCGTTGCGAAGGCGCGTGACAGCGAGATCAACGCTGCGAAATCGGTGGCCGCGCAGGAGCTCCTCGTCCACGCCCACTGGTATTTTGCGCTATGGGCAGCGGCGGGCCTGCTGCTGCTGCAGATCGGACGCCAGGCGTTGCATCCCTATCGCCTGCTGCCATGCGTCGCATTGGTCTGGGCAGTGCTGGGGTGGATCACGCATGTCCACGTCGAATGGATCAGTGACCGCAGCGCGCAAACTGCCTGGTTATTGAAGTGGGGAATCCGGTGGCCGGAATTCTTTCAGGTTGTAATCGCAGCTGCCGCCATCTTGCTGGTACTCGCGGTGATGTTCCGGCCTTCGACGCCGCCGGAGCGGCAAACGCCGTCCTCGCGTCTCGGCTACGCGGGTTTCGTGCTCTTCGTAGGACTCGGGTGGTGGCTGTTGCTGGATTTGTCGGCGACGGGGCATTACGCGAATCGCTTTCATGCGCTGTATCAGCAAGTGTACGTGTTCGCCGCCTTTGTACTGCTGACGATGCTGGCGCCGATGCGGTTGCGACTTGCCGACAGGCTGGGTCGCTGGCTGGGTCTGTTTCTTCTGCTTGCAAGATCTCGCGGCGCGGGTCTGCGCCGCTATCTGCCGTGGGCGACATACGCCGCTGTGGTTGGCGTGGTGTTGCTCGCTGCCGGTGCTTTCCACAGGAACCAGACACAACTCACTTCGGAAATTTTCCGTCTCTGGCTCGTCTTCGGCGTTTCGTGGTTTTTCTTCGTGCGTGGAGAATCGGCGTTGGCGCTCTCCGCGGGTGGCATGAAAAGCGCAACGCAAGGTCTGGTGTTTGTATGGCCCCTCATTTTTGTGCTTTGCGTCCCGCTCTTCGGCCTGGTTCTGACCGACGATTTTGGTCCGCTGTTTGTCATGCTGTATGCCGCGTCGATCTTCCTGGGGGCAGCATTCGCGTTTGCGTTCTTTGACAGGGCCGGCTATCGCCAATGGCTGGGCGGCGCGGTGGGCGTCGTGGTCGCAGGCGCGTGGGTATATCTCGTGACCTTTGCGCTGTATTCGCTGCCTGCGCCGCTCGCGCGGATCGCGGAGCGGCTGGCAACCGTGCGCAGTCCATTCACGGCGACCAACGATCAATTGGCGATTATCACCTGGTTTCAGGAATCGACGCCGTCCGGCGGTTACGGTATCGGCGCGGTTCCGTGGTGCGGCGAAATCGTGGGCGCGAGCTGCCGCGGCGTCCCGCGCCAGATTCAGAGCGATTACGTCTTTACCGCCCTCGTGGGCGTGTACGGCAGGATGGTCGCCGCAGCGCTCGTCGCGTTGCTCGCGTTTTGGCTGGTGCGGGTCGTCATTCACCACAGCCGCGCAACACGCGGGATCGTCGCGCTTGGCTCGGCGGCCGCCACGCAGCAGGCGTGGCTCAGCTGGGTTGCCGTATGCTGGGTTGGCCTTACGCTTGCGCAGTTGGCGATCACGGTCGCAGGCAATCTGGGCTGGCTGCCGCTGACGGGAATTACCTTTCCTTTTGCAAGCTTTGGCGCCTGGTCACTGCTCGCGAATACGTTTTTTCTGAGCCTTGCGATCAGCCTACCGAGGAAAACATCATGATGCACGCTGACAAGCGGCCATCGCTGCTGCAGCGCACGCTCGCCGTGTTTGTCGTGCTCGCTTTCTTCCTGACCCTGTTTCTTTGGGCTGGCAGGATGCTCGTGCAGCGACCCATCGAAAATGTGTATCTCGACTCCCACCGCCTGGCGGCATTGCGAACCTTTGAACGCGCGATCGTTCCGCTGAAATCACCGCGCGACTATGCGGCGCCTACTGCGGATCTGATACGCAGCAAGTTCGATTTTTGTGCTGATCCGTTGCAGGAAAAAAGCCGGGACGCGGTATCGGCGCGGAGCAGGAGGACAAATCCTTGCGCGAACACGAGTGCTGTGGAGGAGCTCGCGTGCCATCTCAGAACGATCAATTCCAGACTGAATGAAATGAGCGGCGATCGCCGGAAGAATCGCGAGCGCATCTTAAGCGAGCATTACGTGGTGGATGTCGATCGTTGGGCAGACGCCATCCGCGCGCCCCAGGATCAACCGGTCGTGGAATCTGCCGCGACTGGCCGCGAGCACGAAAAGCCTCAGGCCGTAGCGTGTCGCGACGCACTGGGTGCCGCCCGTCAGCTGGCGGCGGGCGATGGCAGGCTGCTCGGCCTGCTTGCCTGGCGCGAGCTTTCGCCGAAGAATGTGGCGGCCGCCCAGTTTGCGCCCGGACAGGTCGTCAAGGTGCCCGGTCGCGTCCTCGAGCAGCGCAATCCATGGGGCGGTGTGCCCGGATGCATCTATTACGGTGGCGCAAGCGAGCACGGCAAGCTCGTATTCGTGACCGACAAACGCCAGAGCAATCGGCAGTCCTGCATTGCGATGCGTCCAAAAGGGACTGATGAAAAGGACTTGACAGGCGTTTTCCCGAGTACGCCCGGCGCTAAAGCGGAGCGCGCAGACGCAGCGGCGACGCTGCCTGAATCGCTCGACGTGATCCTCGCGGATCTGGATAACATCCGCTTGCCGTGGAAAGATCTTTTCCGCGCTTATACGGAAAAGTCCGCAGCCGATACGGAATCAGACCGTCGTGCGAGCAACGAGGGCCATCCGGTTGCCGCTTCGCATGGTCCCAATCAATTGGATCGGCAGAAGCACAAGGTGGACGCCGGCTTCAACGTTCACCTTACCATCGATCCGGATTCGCAGCGCATCGTGCAGCAGATGAGCCAATGTTACGCGGGCGATCTGATCAGCTGTCAGCGCATCGGTCTGACCAACGACGGAAAGTTCAGCGATTTCATCAAACAAATGTACGAAAAGGCTGCAGTGCGCATGGCCGCCGTCGTGCTGATCGATATTCCGACGGGAAGAATCGAGGCGCTCGGCAGCGCTCACACCGATTGCTATCGCCAGGAATTCGATGGGCCCGGACGCATGGTGGGTACCTGCCCCGACCTGCCCACTACGCCGCACTACGAACCGGATCGGCTGCTCAATCATGCGCTTTTTACCGACGCGCTGCCGGGTTCGATCATCAAGCCGATTATGGCGACGGGTTTTCTGCGCGACCCGGGTTACCGCAAAAAAATCGTTGCTGATCGTATTTCGGCCGATTTCATTCGTCTTCAGGACGAATTGAAGAGCTCCGATTCAGTAGCATTCTTGAACCGCATGTTCTGCGTCGACAAAGCGTGGACGAACTGCGAGCGGCCGCACGACATTCAACAGGCGGCCCTGCTGTATGGCTGGAACCTCGGCTGTCTGGAACCGTCGTTTCGGTGCGGGCGGCTCAACGTATTGTTCGGATATCCGGACGCGAGCCGCATACGCAGCGACACCGCACGCATGCCGCTG
>DASYSI010000231.1:0-4598 GCA_036003485.1 Burkholderiales bacterium
GCATCAAAGGCGCGGGTTTTGCAATGAATGCCAATATCACGGTTCAGATCGAAGCCACGATTGCCGCCGTTCAGAAACAGTTTGGCGATGTCACGATACTGGTCAACAACGCCGGTATCACGCGCGATAACCTGCTCATACGCATGAAAGAGGAGGAATGGGACGATATCATGTCGACCAACCTCAAATCGGTTTATCGCCTCTCGAAGCTGGTAGTGCGGCCGATGTTGAAAGCACGCGGCGGCCGTATTATCAATATAACGTCGGTGGTCGGAGTGACGGGCAATATGGGACAAACTAACTATGCCGCGGCCAAAGCCGGTATGATCGGGTTCAGCAAATCGCTTGCGCGCGAAATTGGCAGCCGCAATATAACTGTAAACTGCGTTGCTCCCGGATTCATCGATACCGACATGACGCGTGCCCTCGACGTGAGCCAGCGCACAGCGTTAATAGGACAGATCCCGCTTGCCCGTTTGGGCTCGGTCGAGGACATTGCGGGCGCGGTTGCGTTCCTCGCCTCGCCGGCGGCGTCTTATATCACGGGCGCGACACTGCATGTGAACGGCGGCATGCACATGGAATAGCAGCGCGAACAGCAATGAAATTTCCGGTTAGACCTGCGCCGGATTTGGTAAAATACCCCACCCGCATAACCTGAATCCACTCCTCAGAAGGGGATATCGATGGAAAATATAGAGCAGCGCGTTAAGAAAATCGTGGCCGAGCAACTGGGTGTAAACGAAGCCGACGTCAAAAACGAGTCCTCCTTCGTGAATGACCTCGGGGCGGACTCGCTCGACACGGTGGAGCTGGTGATGGCGCTCGAAGAGGAATTCGAATGCGAAATCCCTGACGAAGAAGCGGAAAAAATAACCACCGTGCAGCAAGCAAGCGACTACATCAAGGCCCATCTCAAGTAAATCCACGACGTACACCACGGATATCCATTGGCAAGACGTAGAGTAGTTGTAACCGGTCTCGGCATCATTTCTCCGGTCGGAATCGGCGTCAGCGAGGCGTGGTCTAACATCGTTGCCGGGAAATCCGGCATCAGCCGTATCACGCGCTTCGATGCCGGCACATTCCCTACCCAGATCGCCGGCGAAGTGAAGGGATTCGACGTCGCGAAATGGCTTCCCCCCAAAGAAGCGCGGCGCTTCGATACCTTCATCCATTATGGCCTCGCAGCCGCGATCGATGCGCTTAAAGACTCGGGCATTGATCTCGACAAAGAACAGCGCGAGCAGATAGGCGTCTGCATCGGCTCCGGAATTGGCGGATTGCCGCTGATCGAAGACACTCATAACGCAGTGCTGGCCGGCGGTGTTCGCAAGATCTCTCCGTTTTTCGTTCCGGGAACGATCATCAATATGATTTCCGGACAGCTATCAATCATGTACGACCTCAAAGGACCAAACATCGCGCTCGTAACGGCGTGCACGACTGCGAACCATTGCATCGGCGAAGCCGGCCGGCTGATCGAGTACGGCGACGCGGACGTCATGATTGCCGGGGGCGCCGAAGCCACAATTTCACCGCTCGGCGTCGGCGGCTTTTGTGCCGCGCGCGCGTTGTCAACGCGCAACGACGCGCCGGAGCAGGCGAGTCGTCCGTGGGATCGGGATCGCGATGGATTTGTGCTGGGCGAGGGCTCGGGCGTCCTCGTGCTCGAAGAATACGAACATGCGACAAAACGCGGTGCACGGATTTATTGCGAGCTCGCTGGCTACGGCATGAGTGCCGATGCCCACCACATTACCGCGCCTTCCAGCGACGGCGAGGGCGCGGCGCGATGCATGGCGAACGCGATGCGCAATGGCGGCGTGAACACCGGCGAGGTCGACTACATCAACGCGCACGGCACCTCGACGCCGCTCGGCGATATCGCCGAGACCATCGCGCTCAAGCGCTGCTTCGGCGAGCACGCCAAAAAACTCGCGGTCAGCTCGACCAAGTCCATGACGGGACATCTGCTCGGCGCAGCAGGCGGCATCGAAGCCGTATTCTCGGCACTTTCATTGCACCGGCAGATCGCGCCGCCGACCATCAATCTCATCAATCAGGATCCACAGTGCGATCTCGATTACGTGCCGAACACCGCGCGTCAAATGAGGATCGAAGTTGCGATATCGAATTCGTTCGGCTTCGGCGGCACTAACGGCAGCCTGGTATTTCGCGCGATTTGACGCCGCTTTTGCTGCTTATCTGCCGGCGCTCCGGCCAGATTAACCACCCGCATTACGATGAATCTCGTCAACGGTGTTGAAAGCGAGGCTGTCAGCGTGCAGGACCGCGGACTCGCTTACGGCGATGGCGTATTCCGCACCCTCCCTGTGCGTGGCGGCAGACCGCTGTTATGGCGGCAGCAATATGCCAAACTCGCGGCAGACTGCGGGTCTCTGCGCATTACGTGTCCCGCCGCTGCGGTTTTCGAGCGCGATCTGGCGGCTATTTCGATGCGCATTCCCGATTGCGTGGTCAGGATCATTGTCACCCGCGGCAGCGCTGCGCGCGGGTATGCAATACCTGCAGCGGCGGAGCCCACACGCATTGTCAGCGCAAGTCCTCTTGCGCAATACCCGCGGGATTATTACGAAAGCGGCGTACGCGTACATCTGTGTCGCATCCGGCTCGCGCTGCAGCCGGCACTCGCTGGAATCAAGCACTTAAACCGGCTCGAAAACGTGCTCGCGCGCTCAGAATGGGATGATTCGGGGATTGCGGAGGGCGTGATGTGCGACGTCGAGGACAATGTCATAAGCGGCACCATGACGAATCTTTTTCTGGTGCGCGGTGATACGCTGGTAACCCCGGATTTGGCGCGCTGTGGAGTCGCCGGCGTGACACGCGAATTGGTGCTTGAGCTCGCGCGCAGCAACAAAATTCGCACGCGCATCGCATCCTTCAGCCTCGATGACTTGCTCGGCGCCGAAGAACTGTTCCTGGTGAACAGTGTGATCGGCGTATGGCAGATAACGGGGCTCGGACGCAAATCCTGGAATGTCGGTCCGCTCAGTGCTCAGGTCCGGCGTTGGCTTGACGATGTTCAAGACGCTTAAACGCTGGCTCAGGGGTGGATTGTGGCTGTGCGTACCGCTGTTCACGGCGGTCGCAATCTGGTTCGCAAGCTACCCTTTTTCAAGAGTTACGATCGACAAACCGGTGCAATTCAGCCTGAGTCAGGGTAGCAGCCTGCGCAGCGTGGCACACCAGATGCAGGCAGCCGGAGTGCTCGATTCGGCGTGGAAATTCGAGTTGATGGTGCGGGTTTTTGGTTATGCCAGTCGCATACAGGCAGGCAATTACGAGCTCGGCGGCGACACCACACCGTTTGCGCTGCTGAAGAAAATTACCTCAAGTGACCGCAGCCAGGACCGGATTACGTTCGTCGAAGGCTGGACTTTCGCGCAATTGCGTAGCGCGCTCGATACCCATCCGGCGCTCAAGCATGACACGCACGGCGTGGCGGAAAATGAAATCACGACCCGTCTCGGAATTGCACATACATCGGCCGAAGGTCTCTTTTTTCCCGATACCTATTTCTTCGCCAACGGCGCGAGCGACATAACGATACTGCGGCGCGCGAATCGCGCCATGCAATCACAGCTCGATACGCTATGGTCCGCGCGCGCGCGGGGTCTGCCGCTGGAACGTCCTTACGAGGCTTTGATACTCGCGTCGATCATTGAGAAAGAAACGGCCCAGGCGGACGAACAGCCAATGGTCTCCGCCGTTTTCATAAACCGTCTCAAGCTTCGCATGAAGCTACAAACGGATCCGACCGTGATCTACGGACTGGGCGCCCAGTTTGATGGCAATCTGCGCAAGCGCGACCTCCTGACTGACGGTCCCTATAACAGCTACACGCGAGAGGGGCTGCCGCCGACGCCAATTGCAATTCCGGGACTGGGCGCATTGACTGCCGCGCTCAATCCGGCGCCCGGCGACGCACTATATTTCGTTGCGCGCGGCGATGGCACCTCGTATTTCTCAAGTTCGCTGGGCGAGCATGAACGCGCCGTGACAAAATATCAGAAACGCGGCAATCGCTGACGCATGCGCGGAAAATTCATCACTCTCGAAGGCATTGACGGCGCCGGCAAAAGCACGCATCTAGCGTGGCTTGCGGATTTTTTCCGGCAGCGCGGAATCGCAACCCGCATTACGCGCGAACCCGGAGGCACCGAGCTCGGAGAACAATTGCGTCGGATACTGCTAGATCCAAAAAATACGATGCACGCCGAAACCGAGGCCATGCTGATGTTTGCGGCGCGCCGCGAGCACCTCGACCGAATCATTGAGCCGGCGCTCGCCGCGGCCGAGTGGGTGCTATGCGACCGCTTCAGCGATGCGACGTTTGCGTATCAGGGCGGCGGACGCAACGTGGATTGGCAGCGTCTGCTGCAGCTCGAGCATTGGGCACAGCGCGGGCTGCAGCCTGACTTGACGCTGCTCTTCGACCTGGCACCGCAAATCGGCCGCGAGCGCGCCCGCAGCGCGCGCAGCGCTGACCGCTTCGAGCAGGAGCAGGACGATTTCTATACGCGCGTGCGCGAGGCTTACCTGCGGCGCGCGCGCGAAGCGCCAGTGCGCGT
>DASYSI010000232.1:0-7418 GCA_036003485.1 Burkholderiales bacterium
TTGCCGACCTGCAGCTTGGCGGCCTCGACGAGCTGTTCGCGGTCGTATTCGTGGAAACCGAACGTGCAGTACGTGGGCGCCCAGTCGCGCGCGCCGCCCAGCAGCTGAGCGACACTGCGCTCCACGAGCTTGCCGTGGATGTCCCAGCACGCGATGTCGAGGCATGAGAGCGCACTCGATATCACGCCCGTCACGGTGCGCTGGTTCATCTGCCACCACACTTTTTCATGGATCGCCTCGGTGTCGCGCGGGTCCATGTCGTTGACGACAGGCAGAAACTCTTTTTCGAGCGCAGTCACCACCGAGAACGGCAGAAATTGTCCGCCGGTCATGCCGCACCCGACATAGCCGTCGTCGGTCTCGACTTCGCAGAAAACGATGCGCTGGCAGAGCGGCTTCGCCAGCAGCGGCACGCGCGCCGAAAAGCGGTGTACGCCTGCTTTAATCGATTTTATTTTCAAGCTTACCCCGCAAGCTTGACCCGATTGCGGATCGCGCCGATTTTCTCGACTTCACACACGCACTCGTCGCCATCGCGCAGATATACCGGCGGCTTGCGCGAAAACCCGACGCCGAACGGCGTTCCGGTGGGAATCAGATCGCCTGGCACCAGAGTTGTGCCCTCGGAGACATAGGCAATGATCTTGTTGACGTTGAAAATCAGATTCCGGGTGTTGGAATTCTGCATTTCCTTGCCGTTCAGTATGGTTCGCACCTGCAGCACGTGTGGATCGGGAATCTCGTCGCGCGTGACGAGATACGGCCCGTACGGACAAAACGTGTCGAACGATTTGCCGCGATCCCACTGCTTGGCGTTTGCAAACTGCTGGTCGCGCGCGGAAACATCGTTGACGACCGTGTAGCCGAACACGTAATCGAGCGCTTTCGATTCGGGCACGTTGAGCGCCGTTTTGCCGATCACGACGCCGAGCTCAACTTCATAGTCGACCTCTTTGGACACCGCGCGCGGCCACGTGATATCGTCGTACGGCCCGGCGACGGACCCAGGAAACTTGGAAAATATGACAGGCTCCGGCGGCACCGGCAAATTTGCCTCCTTGCAATGGTCGATATAGTTAAGGCCGATCGCGACGATTTTGGAAGGCGCGATCACCGGCGCCATCAGTCTGACCGCCGACAGCGTATGGGACTGCGCTTTGCCTTGAGCCAGCACGCCGCGCACTTTGGCCAGCATGGCGTCTCCGCCGCGGATGATCTCGAGCAGATCGCCGTGCGAACCCACCGGCAGCCCTGCGGCCGCGAGATCGAGCACGCGTTCGCCATCGACCACGCCGGGGCGCGCTTTGCCGTCAACCGAAAACGTCACGAGTTTCAAATTTATCTCCTATGGATGCTCTGATTAAGATACCAATTCATGATCTGTTCGCCGGTCCAGAACACCACCCCCGGCTTCTTCTTGAGCGCCGCGAGTACCTGTTCGAAATATTTGATGCGGTACGGCGTGCCGGATATGTACGGATGCACCGCGATCGACATTATTTTCGCGCGTGACTTCGATTCCGCGTAGAGACGCTCGAAATAATCCATGCAGCGTGTGACAAATTCGCGCGCCGGATGGTGCTGTACGATCATCATCGAGATGTCGTTAAGCTCTATGCTGTACGGCAGTGACAGCAGCATGCCTTTCTTGGTCTTGATCTCGCACGGCTCGTCGTCGACCGGCCAATCGCAGATGTATCTGATGCCCGCTTCAGCCAGATATTCCGGTGTGTCGAGTGTTTGCGTGAAGCCAGGTCCGAGCCAGCCGACAGGTTGTTTGCCTGTGAATTTTTTGATCACCCTGACTGCTTTGCGAATGGTCGCGCGCTGGTTCGGTTCGAGATGAATGGGACGCTGATCATACGAATGCCCCATGAACTCCCAGCCGGCGTCGCGCGCGGCGCGTGCAATTCTCGGATAATCAATGCACACGCGTGCATTCACCGACAGCGATGGCGTGATCTTCAGTCGGTCGAGCGCGGCCTTCAGACGCCAGAAACCGACGCGGTTGCCGTACTCGTGCCACGCCCAATGCGGCACGTCGGGAAGCCGCGTGATTCCAGTCGGCGGCGGCAGCGCCTGGCGCGGCATCGGCCGCGTGATGTCCCACACTTCGACATTGACGATGGGCCAGATGACCACGCGCGCGCCGCCGGGCAGTTTGAGCGGCGGCCGATCGATAATGGCGGAATACGGAAGACGGTGCGAAGGAATCATGATGATGTAATTATAAAGTGATGCGTGCTTATGTATCCATACGATTTGCACGGGTCATATCAATTGCTTACCATTCGACACGGCACACCGTCGATAAGACCGGCCGTCAGGCGCGCGGCGCTCACACTGGGGGAACCATGAGAATCGATCTGATGCTGACGGCCGCTTCGCTGCTGCTTCCGTTCTCAGCTATTGCAGCCGCCGCTTATCCCGAAAAGGCGCTACGCATCATCGTGCCATACGCGCCCGGCGGCAACATCGACATCACTGCGCGCACCATCGCGCCGGGCATGTCGGAAGCGCTCGGCCAGCAGGTCGTGGTCGACAATCGCGGCGGCGCCGGCGGTACCTTAGGCGCCGAGATAGCCGCCAAGTCGGCTCCCGATGGCTACACGCTGCTCCTCGGCTCCTCCGGCACGCTGTCGACCGCACCACCGCTCTATCCCAGGCTTGGTTACGATCCGCTCAAGGATTTCGCTACGACGTCGCTGGTATCGAACGTGCCGCTGGTATTGGAAATGCATCCACTGATCCCGGCGCACAGCGTCAAGGAGTTTATCGCGCTAGCCAAATCGCGCCCTGGCAAAATTACCATGGGCTCGTCCGGAGCAGGCACCACCAATCACCTGAGCGGCGAGCTCTTTCAGAGCGCGACCGGCACCCGGTTCATTCACATCCCTTACAAGGGCAGCGGCCCGGGACTGATTGATCTGATGGGCGGCCAGATCGATATCTTCTTCGACCAGTTGTCAGCTTCGATCGGTTTCATTCAAGCCCGAAAATTGCGCGCTCTGGCGGTCACCACGCTGAAGCGGGCGGCGGCGATGCCGGAGCTGCCTACACTGGCCGAGTCAGGCTTGCCTGGATTCGACGCGAGCACCTGGACCGGCGTCGTGCTGCCGGCTGCCACGCCGCACGATATCGTGCTTAAAGTGCATACCGCGCTGAGCAAAACGCTGCGCGCGAAGGCGACGCAGGACAGCTTCACGCGCCTGGGTGCCGAGACGCTCGAAAGCACGCCCGAGGAATTCGCACGTTTCATGCGCGAGGACCTGGCGAAATGGACCAAGGTGGTACGCGCGGCCGGCATCAAGCTCGAATAAATCCAGGTTATCAGATTGAATGCGCGGCGCGGCTAATTGCCGTAAAGCCACGGCCGGTCCTTACGATACGCCTCCTCGAAAATCTCGAAGCGTTCGATGTATTGGTGCGTGCGCGCGAGATCGTCGAGCCCTTCCAGCAGGCACTTCCTGCGCACCGGGTGAATGCTGAAGTCGTGCACCCGCCCCGCCGCGTCAGTCACCGTCTGCGCCGCGAGATCGACCGTCATCGTGGCCCCTGGCCGGTCATGCAGCTCTTTGCGCATCGCGACGACTTCGGCTTCGGTCAGCACCACCGGCAGCAACCCGTTCTTGACGCAATTGTTGGCGTGGATGTCGCCAAAGCTCGAGGCGATGACGCAGCGGATGCCGAATTCATATAGGGCATAGACCGCGCTTTCACGCGACGAGCCGCCGCCCCAGTTGCGATCCGCCACGATGATCTGCGCGCACCGATAAGGCTCACGGTTCAGAATAAAGTCTTTTTCCGCTCCATTCAGCTCGAAGCGCCGGTCGTGAAACAGGATCTGCGCATATTCGGGTCCGCGCGGCACTTTGTTGAAGCGCGTGGGGCACAATTGATTGGTGTCGATGTTCGGCTCATCGATCGGCGCTGCGATTGCGGTCATCTTGCCAAACGGTTGCACAAAGTCCCTTTCCGCGGTCTCGGATCCTATGCTTTTGTCATCAGTTCGCGCACGTCGGTCAGGCGACCCTCGAGCGCCGCCGCGGCCGCCATCGCGGGACTCACGAGGTGCGTGCGCCCGCCGGTTCCCTGGCGCCCGCGGAAATTGCGGTTCGAAGTCGATGCGCAGCGTTCGCCTGGCTGAAGCTGATCGCCGTTGATTGCGGTGCACATCGAGCAGCCGGGGTCGCGCCATTCGAAACCGGCCGCGCGGAACACCTGATCGAGCCCTTCGTTCTCTGCCTGTTTTTGCACCAGGCGCGAGCCCGGCACCACCCATGCCGGAATTCTGGCGCGGCCCAGTTTTGCAATCGCGGCGGCAGCTCGCAGGTCCTCGATGCGACCGTTGGTGCACGAGCCGATGAACACGCGGTCGATCCGGATGTCAGCGAGCGCCGTGCCCGGTTGCAATGCCATATAGTCGAGCGCGGCCTGGATTTCGACGCTCGCGGCTTCATCCGGCGCATCGCGCGGATCAGGCACCCGGCCGGTGACGGGAAGCGCATTCTCGGGGCTCGTGCCCCACGTCACCATCGGTGCGATCGCAGCACCGTCGAGCTCGACTTCGCGGTCGAACACCGCGTCCGCATCGGTGGACAGCGTCTTCCAGAACGCCAACGCTTCGTCCCACGCGGTGCCTTTGGGCGCGTAAGGGCGGCCTCTCATGTAGGAGAAAGTCGTCTCATCGGGCCGCACCATGCCGGCGCGTGCGCCGGCTTCGATCGACATGTTGCATACAGTCATGCGGCTTTCCATGCTCATCGCGGTCATCGTCGAGCCTGCGTATTCGATGACATGACCGGCCCCGCCGCCCACACCGATCCTGGCAATAATGGCAAGGATCACATCCTTCGCCGTCACGCCGAATCCAGTGGCGCCCGCTACCGTAATCCGCATCGTCTTCGGAATTCTCTGCCACAGCGTCTGGCTCGCCATCACATGCATCATTTCGGAAGCGCCGACGCCGAACGCAAGACAGCCGAAAGCGCCGTGCGTCGAAGTATGTGAATCCGCGCCGACGATCACGAGGCCGGGCTGCGTAATTCCCTGCTCCGGCGGCACGATATGCAGTATGCCCTGGCGCGGATCGTCGATGCCGAAGAGCGTGATGCCGTGCTTTGCAGCGTTGGCCGCAAGCGTGAGTACCATGTTGCGGATCTCGGGATTCGCGATGCCGGCGACGCCTTTGTCGCGGCCGGTGGTGGGAACGTAGTGATCATTGAAGGCAAAAATCTGCCGCGGGCGCGCCACCGTCCGCTGCTGCGCGTCGAGCTTGGCAAACGCATGCGACGAGCCTTCGTGGATCAGCGCACGGTCGATGTGAAGCAGAATTTCGCCTTCTTCCTCCGTGACCGCATGGCGGCTCCAGATTTTCTGGAACATGGTTTGCGCAGTCATGATTCAGGCTTCTATCTTGGGCTCGTCCACTACCGCATTGACGAGCGTCCCGATTTTCTCAATGTCGCATTCGATGACATCGCCCGCATTCAGAAATGGCCCCCGCCGTGTCAGACCGTTGCCGCCGGGCGAGCCGGTCGCGATCACGTCACCTGGCATCAACGTCATTTGCGACAGATAGGAAATAAGCCTGGGGATGGGATGGATCATTTCGCTGGTATTGCTTTCCTGGCGCAACTCGCCGTTGACGCGCGTGCTGATGCGCAGATGCATGGGATCGGGGATTTCGACCTTGGTCACGAGCCACGGCCCCATCGGCGCGAACGTATCGAAGTTCTGCCCGAGCATCAAATCGCCCGCGTTCCCGTCGGGGTTGCTCAAATCGTGCGCGGTGATGTCGTTGATGATCGTGTATCCGGCGATCACGTCAAAAGCCTTGTCTTCCGGCACATGCTTGCACTTTCTGCCGATGACCACCGCAAGCTCGGTCCCGCAGTCGAGCTGATGGGCCAGCGTAGGCTTTAGAATATCGCGGCCGGGCCCGACGACGCACGACGGCGCTTTGATGAAAACAGCCGGCAACTTACCGGAACGTTTGCTCTCTTTTTTGGTGTGACTGGGATAATTGCGGCTTAACGCGATCAACTTGCTGCCGCGAAGCGGCGCGTACAGCCTGCATTCGGCGAGCGGAATGAATAGATCTTCACCGCTGAGACCTAGCGCGTGCGGCTCGGATTTGACCAGGTCCGAGAGCCAGCCGTAAGCCTCGGACAGTGCTTCCCACGCCACCACGCCGACATGCAGATACTGCGCGATGTAGGGCGGCATGAAAATCGCGGCCAGCTCGCGGCCCTTGGCATTGCCGATTTCCTCGATCAGATAGCGCGCGTAGCCGGCGCGCAAGTCAGCAACCAGGTCTTTTCCGACCAGCACGCCGAGCCGCGCCTGCGGCGGTTTGTCGCCTTTACGGCTGTAACGCATCAACTTCATTTGCTCTTCCTTTAGTTGCGTATGTCCGCAGCGAGCTTTTCCACGATCGCCGCGGTCATGCGCCGCGTGCCAGCGCTGCCGCCGAGGTCACGCGTGACGTGCTCGCGTTCGCGCAGCACGGCTTCCAATGCCCGGTCGATGCGGTCGCCCGCGACGGTCTCGCCGATATAACGCAACAGCATGACCGCCGACAATATCATCGCCATCGGATTCGCGATATCCTTGCCCGCGATATCGGGCGCGCTGCCGTGCACCGCCTCGAACATCGCATAACGGGTTCCTATGTTTGCGCCCGGCGCGACGCCGAGCCCGCCCACGAGACCCGCCGCGAGGTCGGAAACGATATCGCCGTAGAGGTTAGGCAGCAACAGGCAATCGAACGCTTCGGGACGGATGACGAGCTCCATGCACAGTGCGTCGACCACGCGCTGATTGACCTCGAATTCGGGATACTCGCGCGCCACGTGTTGCGCGGTCTTTAGAAACAGCCCATCGGTCAGTTTCAGCACGTTCGACTTATGAATCACCGAGAGCTTGCGGCGCCCGATTTTGCGCATGTAATCGAACGCGAAGCGCGCGACACGCTCGCTTGCCTGCCGGGTTATGACCTTAACCGCCTCGGCCGTGTCCGCGTCGACCATGCGCTCACGCCCGATGTACAGGTCCTCGCTGTTCTCGCGGAAAATGACGAGATCGACGTGATCGAAACGCGATTTGATCCCCGGATAATTGCGCGCCGGCCTGACATTGACGAAGAGCTGCAATTCCTTGCGCAGCGCGATCGCCACGCTCGGATATACGCGATCTTCAACCGGCACCGGATATGCGTCGCCGAAAGGCGTCTGCGTCGGACCTTTCAGCGCAACACGGCTCTCGGCGATAGAACGAAATACGCTCGCGGGCAGCGGCGTGCCCTCATCTTTGCCGGTCTGCATGCCGGCACCGACGACATCCCACGTGACATCGACACCGGCCGCATTAACGACCTCACGCGCGGACTGCGTGACTTCCGGACCGATGCCGTCACC
>DASYSI010000233.1:0-4845 GCA_036003485.1 Burkholderiales bacterium
CGTACCAGGCGCCATCGTGAGCGAGCGGGTAAAAAGACCGTAGTCGTCCACGATGTCGGGAACATCCTGTACGTGCGCGTCTTGTCCCGCGGTCGGGAAAGTCGCAGTCGTGGTGACTTGCCATGGCCGGCGGTCGGTGACCTGTTTCAATTTCTCAAGCGCTCCGGGCAGGCGTTGCGCACCCGCGTCGTAGCGCGTGCGCAAGGTCATGAACGTCCATCCCATGTCCTTGTCCGCGTGCAAGGGACCGTACGGCGTATAGGCGCGCGCGAAATGAATATAGTACGGCGCGACTTCGTGGTGCCCGAGTGTGCCCTTGCCCTGGACCAGGATCTGGAACTGATCCACCGCGTGGAAATGTGCGCACGATTTTGCGTCTGGATCATAGCGGGCAAGGAAAGCGCTGGGCGCGCCCGGAGTATCTGGGGACGCCCTGAAATACGGAAGATTAGTCGACGCCGGGCTGTCAGGTCCGCCTTTGTTGCGCTTGATCTGATCCGGTTTTATGTCATCGTAGGCGACCACCAGGGCCATAGCTGCTCCTTTCGCAATCTAAATACGTACGCACTGACATCATATCATTCTCCGCGTGGACTTCGCCCGATGCCGCGATTGCGCTGCATGGGTTTTTGATAATATCTGCGCAATGACCGAGCCGATAGTCGTGAAGCAGCAACTTGGCTGGAACAGAGTGCGACTGCTCGCCGCATCCGTCGCGCTGGCGGGTGCGGTCGCTGCGCACTCGCAAAGTTATCCGGTCAAAGCCATCCGCCTGGTCGTGCCGCTGGCGCCGGGCGGTGGCAACGACACGTTAGCGCGCTATGTCGGCAGATATTTGACCGAAAGCCTCGGCCAATCGGTGGTGATTGAAAATCGCGTCGGAGGCGGCGGATTAGCCGGTGGCGAGTTCGTCGCACGTGCAGCACCCGACGGTTACACCCTTATCATGAGCGGCTCGGGGCTGATCGTCGTCACGCTCACCCACAAGCAGCTCAACTTTCAGCGGGACTTTACGCCGATCGCGATGGTCGGAGAATACGCCGCACTGCTGGTGTCGCATCCGTCTCTGCCGGTCAGAAGCGTTCGCGACGTGATCACGCTTGCGAAGTCGCGTCCCGGTCAGCTCAATTTTGCCTCAGCGGGCAACGGCTCCGCCGGACATCTGGTGATGGAAATGTTCCGATCCGCGGCCGGCATCAATGTCGTGCATATTCCGTACAAAGGTGCGGGTCCCGCCGCAACCGACGTCATGGCGGGCCAGGTATCGCTGCTGTTCAACAATCCATTGGGATCGATGTCGCACGTGAAAGCAGGCCGTCTGCGCGCGCTGGCCGTCAGCGGTTCGCGGCGAATCACCGCCATGCCCGATGTACCGACGGTCGCGGAGTCCGGACTTCCGGGCTTCGATGTGACTTTTTTTCTCGGCTTGCTGGGGCCACTCGCTTTGCCGCGGGAAATTGTCATGCGCTTGAATACCGAGACGGGAAAGATCGTGCAACGCCGCGACATTCAGGACGCACTGGCGCTGCAAGGCATGGAAGCGCTGAGCGGCACGCCCGAGGACTTCGCGGCGAGGATTAAAGCCGACATGGACAAAACCGCAAGAGTCGTGCGCGAGTCGGGGATGCGTTTGAATTAGATCGCGTGCGAGTCCGTGCACGGAAGCTGAATATAAGGAGCATTCACGACATGACCATTGGCAAGCTTTCCAGTCAGCGGCTGATTCGACGTTTCACCGTCTCGCTCGCGGCAAGCGCCGCGTTCCTGGCCGCAACGTGCGCGGCTCAGCCCGCCTGGAAACCCGATCGTGCGGTCGAAATCGTTGTCGGCTCTGCAGCGGGTGGCGGGAACGACAAAACCGGACGCACGATGCTGAGAATCTGGCAGCAAAACAAATGGCTCGAAAACGCCGCTGTGCTCAACAAAGTCGGTGGCGGCGGTTCACTCGCGTATATCTATGCCAATCAGACGCCGGGCGACGCACATCGCATTGCGATTGCGCGTACCGCATTGTTGACCAACCATATCCGTGGGCTCACTCCGATCACTTATACGGACATGACGCCGATTGCGTTGATTGCAGACGACCCGATGACGCTCACCGTCCGCGCGGATTCTCCGATTAAGTCCGTAAAGGACCTGATAACGCGCTGGAAAACCGATCCGCAATCGGTCAGCATATCTCTCGGCAGCGCATTCGGCTCAACGACTCATTTCCTGGTGGCGCTGATCGCCAAGTCCGCCGGTATCGATCCGCGCAAGCTCAAGGTTCTTACTTTCGGCGGTAGTGCAGACTCGATGACCAATCTTCTTGGCGGGCACATCGACATGCTATCTCTGGCACCCGGAAATGTCGTCGTACAGCACAAAGCGGGTACCGTGCGCATCATCGGGGTAGCTTCCAACAAGCGCCTCGCCTCGGTACCGGACGTTCCGACTATGAGGGAACAGGGGATCGACGTGGTTCAGGGCGGCTGGACGCTGGTGGTGGGAGCCAAGGGTCTTTCTCCGGCCCAGGTTGAATACTGGGAAACCCTGCTCGCGCGTACCGTCAATCATCCGGATTGGAAAAAATCGCTCGAAGAAGATAGCGGAGAATGGATGTTCATGAAGTCGCAGCCGATGCGCGAATTCCTCAAGAAAGAATACGATACGGACCGTGCCCTGCTGGTTGAGCTTGGCATCGTCAAGTAAACGCGATTGATGAAGATACCGGGCACCATGATCTCTCCTGTCATGGAAAAGCTCGCCGCGTACATCGCGGCCTCTCCTCTCAAGTCACTGCCAAAACCTGTAGTCGAGGCCACCAAGCATCATGTGCTCGACACCATCGCAGCGATGGTATCCGGAGCAAAGCTCTTGCCCGGAAGAATCGCAATCTCGTACGTCAAATCATCGAGAGGCCGCAGAGAAGCCACGGTCGTGGGCTCAAAGTTCGTTACCGACGCGGTCAATGCGGCGCTGGCAAACGGCATGCTCGCCCACGCCGACGAAACCGATGACTCACACGCGACGTCACTGACCCACCCTGGTTGCGGCATCGTCGCCGCAGCACTTGCGATGGCCGAGCGCGAACGCCGTGGCGGTACCGCATTGCTGCGCGCGGTGGCGCTGGGCTACGATGTCAGCGCGCGCTTGAGCCTGTCATTGCATGCGGAGGCGTTCCGCAGTCTTGGCCATTCCACTCACAGCATGGCGCCCACTTTCGGTGCAGCAGCTGCGGGCGCAGCGCTCGCGCGCCTCAACGCAAACCGGGTGCGATATGTGCTCTCGTACGCGGCGCAGCAGGCGTCAGGATTGTCGTCTTATACGCGCGACCGCGACCACATCGAAAAGGCATTCGACTTTGGTGGACTGCCGGCGCGCAATGGGGTCGCCGCGGCGACCATGGTGGCCGCGGGCTGTACGGGTGTGGCAGACGTCTTTTACGGCGAGCGCAATTTCTTCGTCGCCTTCGATGAGTCACGCCGCATCGGCAATGCACCCATGCCCGAATTATTGTTACGCGAACTCGGAAAAACCTACGAGATCATGAATACCAACATCAAGCGCTGGTCAGTCGGCTCGCCGGTCCAGGCGCCGCTTGATTCACTGCTCGAGCTCATTCGCGCTGGGCAGGTCAAGGCAGAGAATGTTGAAAAAGTGCTAATACGCGTGTCGACTCTGGGAGCCAATACCACCGACAATCGCGATATGCCAAACATCTGCATGCAATACCTCTGCGCTGTGATGCTGATCGATGGCAACGTGACCTTTGAATCCGCCCACGACCAGAAACGGATGAACAACCGCAAAGTGCTCGAGATGCGCAGCCGGATCAAACTCGTTGGAGATGACGAGCTTCAGAGATTGTTGCCCGAGCGCCATGGCATCGTAGAAATTACCTTGAAGGATGGGCGGGAATTGCGCCATCACACGCGCGCAGTGCGCGGCTCGGTGCAGAATCCGATGACGCGTGGCGATGTCGACGAAAAATGCTTTCACCTGATGACGCCGAGCTTAGGCAAAAAACGCGCACGCGCGTTGTGCGATGCGGTGTGGAACATCGAACGCTTGAAGGATGTGCGTGAGCTGCGGTCCCTCCTGCACGCATAAGAAGGCAATCGATGAAAATTACAGTACTTGACGACTATCAGGACGTGTTTCGGACCGTCCCTGGGTTCGAGCGGCTCAAAGAACACGAGGTGGTGGTATTTCGCGACACCGAAAAAGATCCTGAGAAGCTCGCGCAGCGCCTGCAGGATGCGGATGCGGTAGTCCTGACCCAGCAGCGCTCATCGTTTCCACGCGCGATAATCGAGAAGCTGCCCAAACTGCGGTTGATAGCGCAGACCGGCAGCCATAAGGATCACCTCGACATCGCCGCGTGCAATGAAAAAGACATCGTGATAGTCGCCAAGGGAGGCGGACGCCTGAATTCAACCGCCGAGCTCACTTGGGCGCTCATTCTCGCCAGCGTGCGCCAAATCCCGCACGAAGCGCAGCAGTTGAAATCAGGTGCGTGGCAGACGACCGTCGGTACCGCCTTGTTCGAAAAAACGCTGGGCATCTACGCGCTCGGAAAGATCGGCGCCCTGGTTGCCCAAGTCGGCACTGCATTCGGGATGAAGGTAAGCTGTTGGGGACGCGAAGGATCGCGGGCGAGAGCGCGCGCGGCGGGTTACGGCGTGCCAGCCAGCCGCGAGGCGTTTTTTGAAGATGCGGACATCGTCAGCCTGCATCTCCCGCTCGATAAAGATACTCGCGGCATCGTTACCGCGGCCGATCTTGCGCGTATGAAGCCCAGCGCACTACTTGTCAACACCAGCCGCGCTCTGCTGATTGAAGAAGATGCGCTCGTCGCAG
>DASYSI010000234.1:0-8006 GCA_036003485.1 Burkholderiales bacterium
GGCGCGGCACAACAACGCCTGCGCTTCTGCACTTTCGCCCAGATCGTTGCGCACGAGCGCCAGGTTGACGATCGCATCAGGCTCGTCTGGCCTGAGTTGCAGCGCCCGCTGCAACGCATCTACCGCGTCCTGATTCCTGCCCGAATCGCGCAGGCACAATCCCAGGTTTACCCATACCGACGCCGTCCCGGCCTCAATCGCGAGCACGCGGCGGTAGTATCCCTCAGCATCGGTCGGCTGCCCCTGTAACCGCCTGACATTGCCCAGCGCATTCAATGCACCGGTGAATTGCGGTTCTTTCGTGACTACCTGCTGCAATAATTCGCTCGCTGCCGCCAAGCGCCCGGTGCGGCCCAGCAGCACGCCCAGATAGTACTGCGCTTCGGAATTTTCCCGATCACGACGCAACACCTCCTCGTAAATACGTCGCGCGGCCGCTACATTTCCGGCCTCAGAGAGCGCGCGCGCATGGCGCAATGGCTCTGCTGCATCGAGCCCGACCACACGCGGCTCGACTGGCGCCGGCTGTGCGCCTGCGACGGCGGCTGTTTTCGCAACCCAGTTTCGAATCAGGTTGAACAGCATGGTCAGCTTCGCACCCATTGTGCGAGTTCGGTCGTAACCGAGTCGATCACCGGCTTCCAGTCGTCGGCGCGCGATTGCCGGAACAGCCGAACCGACGGATACCACGGCATCGTGTCGCCGCTTTGCAAATAGCGCCACTCGGCCATTGCCGGCACCATCACCCAGACCGGCTTGCCGAGTGCGCCTGCAAGATGCACCACTGCGGTCTGGACTGAAATCACGAGATCGAGTGCGCTAACCAGCGCAGCCGTCTCATCGTAATCATCGATCGCCTCCTGCCAGTGGTGCACCTGCACCCCGGCCGCTTGCAAGGCCTCCTCAGCTTCCGCGCGATACGTGCCGTGCTGCAGACTGACAAAATGACACCCGGCTCGCCGCAGCATCGGCAGCCAGTCCATCAAATCGATCGAACGCTTGCTCTGACGGGTGCGCGAGGTGCCGCCACGCCATGAAATGCCGACTGTAAACCCTGCACCCAGGGTGGCGACAGAGGCGCGCCAATGAGCAACTCGCGCCGGATCGGCACGTAGATACCCTGTGTGTCGCGGAAAATCCGACCAGTGGCGACGAAAAACACCGGGCAAACTGCCTATCGCCGTCTGATAATCGACGCGTCCGGCTTGCGTGAGCCATCGGGTATCTCGGTCGGATTGAAGGGCGCCGTGCACGGTAGCGCCAGGAAACGAGCGCCGAAACAAATTTTCAAGCCGCGGCGAGCATTCGAGTACACATCGCCCTCCAAGCTTGAGTAGATCGGGTACACAAGAAGAAAACATAATCTCATCGCCCAGGCCTTGCTCCGCGTAGATCAGAATGGCCTTATCAACGAGCGCCTCGTAGCGCCACTCGGGAAATTTGAAAGGACGCGGGATATAGTTGCCGCGCACGCGCTTGCGCGCTTCATAATCGGGCCATGCCCGCGCGAAATGCCCCTGCATGAGCAATGCCAGCGCTCGATTAAGTCGCGCGTCGTCGAGTTCCGGCATAGCCGCCAGCAATCGATCACACGCCGCAATCGCCTCCGCGAGCCGCCCTTGATGAATCAGCACCATGCTGTAATTGCATTGCGCGTCGGAATCATCCTTATCCAGACCCACGGCGGTATCGATATGTGCGGTGCCACGTTCGTACTCGCCGAGATAACGAAATAGAACGCAGCCCAGGTTACTGTGAGCGCGCAGATAGTCAGGTTTTATTGCGATTGCGCGCTCGAAGCTTGCGACGGCACCTTGCACGTCGCCAAGTTCGAGCGCGTTAACACCAAGCTCGTTGTGGGCTTCTGCATAGTCGGGGCGCAGCATTATCGCCCGCTCTAGACAGCGCACCGCTTCGCGGTGATCACCACGTTGCCGCACGGCCAGCGCCAGACTGTACCATGCCGGCGCGAACGCCGGCCGAAAGTGCGTCGCCATCACGAGACTATCGACCGCGTCCTCGACAAGGTGCAAATTCAAATACGCAAGTCCAAGATAATAATAAGCGTCGTCAGCATCATGCCGCGCTTCGATTGCCGCGTTGAAACAGCGTGCCGCAAGTTCGTAATCGCCGCTGGTGTAGGCAGCCATACCGTTGCTGAATTCGGTAACGGCGGCCCCGCTGCGCGCGATAGTCTCCCCGCCGGCAGGCGCTGCCGCGCGTTGCGCACTTCCATGCGTACCCAATAGATTTGTTATTTTTTGCAACCAGCTCACTTCATCGTCCTCGACTCGAGGTGCGAGGCGCAACCGTCTGCGATTGCCCTGTTAGCGACGTTGTCCTGCGCCGGCAAGTCTGTGTGCGCGCCGCTGCGCCAATGCGTCACGCGTTCAAACACCAGGCCTTCCTTTTACCTGCCGCACTGCGGCCGCCGTTTCCGCGATCACCGTTTCCCATTCGCGCGGACGGTTCTGCCTGAACAGACGCGCCGACGGGTACCAAGGCATGGTGCCGCCGCTGCGCAGGTAGCGCCATTCGGGTGCAGACGGCAGCAGTATCCACACGGGCCGCCCGAGCGCGCCGGCAAGATGAGCTACCGTGTTATCGACGCTGATGATGAGATCGAGTGCGGCGATCGCCGCCGCCAGTTCGTCGATATCGGCGATTTCACCGGCAAAGCTGCGCACCGTTACGCCGTGTGTGTCGCACAATTGCGCGAGGTCATCGACGGCCTGCCCGTATTGCAGACTGACAAAACCCACGTCCGGCTGCGCGAGCAGCGGCTTCCATTGCGGCAATGTCAGCGATCGCGTGAACTGACGCGTGCGCAGCGAACCTCCGCGCCAGGCAATGCCGACGTGCAGCCTGGCGCCGCCCACCTCGAGGCGCGTGCGCCAGCGTTCTACGCGCGCGGCGTCGGCAACCAAATAACCACGGTGCGCTGGAAAGTCCTCGCGCGCGCCGCGAAAATGCAGCGGCAACGAACCGATCGAAATCTGAAAATCAATGCGTGGCAGCGCCTGCAGCCACGAGTGATCTTCGTCCTTGTTTGCGCCGTGGATGGTCGCCTGCGGAAACGAGCGTATGAACAACGACGCAAGCCGCGCATTGGATTCGATGACGACGTGCCCTGCGCGCTTCAGTACGTCGGGTACGCAGGAGGCAAACATGATTTCGTCGCCGAGGCCCTGCTCCGCGTAAATCAGGATACGTTTGCCCGCGAGCGGCTCGCCGCGCCACTCGGGAAATGGAAACCCGCGCATGGGAGCGCCGGTCGCCGCGAAGCGACGCTCATATTCCGCCCAGCCGGCGGCATAGTCCCCCCGCATCAACAACGCATAGCAGCGGTTGATTAGCGCGTCGCCGAAATTGGGTTGCTGTGCCAGCACGCGATCGTAATGCGCAAGCGCCTCATCGATGCGACCCAGATCGCGCAACGCATGTGCGATGCAGGTCTGCGTCACCAGGGTATCGGGCCGCAGTTCCAGCGCGCGTTCGAAACTTGCCAGCGCCTCTTCCGGATAACCCGTTTCGAGCCGCAGCAAACCCAGGTTATGGTTCACTTCGGCGAAATCCGGTTTGAGTCTGAGGGCCACGACGTGGCTTGCACCCGACTCCGCATAGCGCCCCAGCTTGTACAGTACAAATGCAAGCTGGCAATGCGCGTCGGAAAGCTCCGGGTCATGCTCGATCGCAGCGCGATAGCATTCGACCGCGCGCTCGAGCTCGCCGTCCAATTTATGGACATTGCCAAGACAGTACCATGCCTTGGCCGATTGCGGCTCGATCTCGAGGGCGCGCTGGCACGCAGCTTGGGCCTCTCCATGACGCCCGAGTCGGGCAAGCGCGGCACCCAGATCAAGGTGGGCGCCTGTCGAGTTGGGTGCGAAATGCGTTGCGAGCTGAAGACAGTCTGCGGAATCTTCAAACTGCTCCTGCGCGAAATACACAAGTCCGAGATTATGATGCGCTTCGGCGCAATCGTGCTTGAGCTCGACTGCACGGGTCAGGTTGCGCAGTGCCTCCTGATAGCGCGCATTCTGACGCTGCGATATACCGGTACGTAAAAGTTCGTCGGCGCAACTGTTGTCGGCGCCCGCTCGAGCAGTCTGTTCGGTGGCTGCAAGCGAAGGCTTCTGCCGCCCCCGCCAGCTTCTTAGCAAAGTGCGCAAGTCCATGTGCTAACCAGATTCCCTAACTTGTGTTGGCAGCCCTGGTGTCGCCCTGAGTATCACTATCGCCTCACGTTCGAGCCGCGTCACGTTATTTTGACCGCGACCGAAGACGCGGACGATGCGAAACCAATATAGCGATAGCTCTTGCCTGTTTGCGCCACAAACTCCTGAAAAGCCTTGTATTCGTGTTGTGGCCAGGCCGGATAATTCAGATATTCGTCGAACAAAATGATAGTTCCGGTCACTATCCGCGGCGAGAGCAGCTGCAGTACCGCGGTAGTCGACGAGTAAAGATCACAGTCGATATGAATAAATCTTGCCGGTCCGGCATGCTCAGCCAGAAACCGGGTCAACGATTGATCAAACCAGCCTTGGTGTATCTGAATGTTGGGTTCGTCGAAATGCGGCACTTCGCCCTGCAGCGAAAATCTGCCCCGCTTCTGAAAATAAGTCCAATCTTCGGGCAATCCTTCGAACGAATCGAACCCATGCACCTGTTGTACGGCGCGTTTCGCAATGGCGCGCAACGATTTGCCGCGATAGACGCCAAATTCCAGTACCAGCCCATCGATCATGCACTCGCCGAGCGCAAAATCCAACAAGGCGTCCTGATGCACCAGGTTCTGCGCGCTCATCATGTGATCGACCATGTAATCGGCAGAGCTCTTCGCCGCCACGAGCTGCGCGACCATCGCGTAATCGATTGAATTCGGATAAACCAAAGGTTCGCGCAGTATGGACGCAAGCGCAGCCCGCAGTTCGGACTGCAATACCCCCTGATCGCCGGCGTTGGCAGACGATGCCGCGACCATGGCTTTCCCCGTCATCCGGCGCCAGGTGCTCGTCAGCAGCGAACTCAACATCGCCATCATTTCCTCCTTGGTACAATCGCATTCGAATCGGCGACACCGACGCTTGCGGGAACCACTACCCGAAGTTCACGGCGCGACCATGCGCTTCAATTGCCAATCGTGCGACTTCAGCCGGCTCGCGCACGCTAGCAAAACGAGAGTGATCCGGGTTTCCATCGCCAGCCATCAGATCAGCAGTTGCGGCAATTTCGCGCCGTGTATCGTAGATGGCGTAAAAATGGTAACCCTGCTCTTTCAGCAATACACTAAGTTGCGCTACATCGTGGCCATCATCAACCTCGATCAGTATGTCCGGATGGCTTTTTGCGATGTGTTCGCGCATGCCTTTGATTACCGCAAGCGCGCTGACTCCAATATCTATCCTTGCAAGATCGACCCGCTCAATCTGATTGCGCTCGACATAGGCGTCGACGTGCACGGTATGCGTTGACCGCGAAATTGGCGGCGCGTCAGCATCTCCCGTGTGCGTTTTCGTCATCGTGATGGCATCGAGCACCGCCGGCTCGCCTTCGACATTGGCATGAAGCGCACGTATATTTGTGCATCCGTTGAGGTCAATATTCAGTCGCATTCTCGCGAATTTCTCGCAATCAGGCTCGAAGCAGTGGATCTGAGAATCGGCTGCCGCGCGCGCCGCCAGCAGGCCGAAAAATCCGTGATTGGCTCCGACGTCGAAAATTGTGCGCGCGGATTTCGCCAGCACTTGCCATAATCCGCACGTAAGCGGCCGATAGTCTCCGGTCCACGCGAGACTGGCGCAGGCACGGTCATCGTTGTTCGTGTAGACGACGAAATTGTCGCCCTCATAATCGGTGACGTCGAAATAGCCCCGATACTGCATCTGCCGTGACAAAGAGAGGTAATCGTCATAACCGGCAAACTGCTGCTGGCGACAAAGATGCTGCACCTCGGCGACGCGTGCATTCTTGAGCTCCAGCATCCGTGCCGATGGCACGAGCAGAGCGTGCTTCCTGCGCTCTTCATGCAGCCGGTTGCGCACGACGATCCTCCACTCTTCTCCGGTCGCGGCTTTAGGCCCGGTCGAATGCCGGGAATGCCGGTTGATAAAAAAAAGTTTCTGCACCTTGCTGCAGCGATGAGCCTTCCACACGCGCAGGTAATAATCGACATCCTCGCCTACGCTCATCGACTCGTTAAACTGGATTTGCAGCGCCACTTGAGTCCGCACGAAATGCCCCATTTGAAGCGTCAGAAACGGATCAAACAGAATCAATTCATCGAACGAGTTGAGACTGAGTATTTGCGGCATCCGTAGGTGCGGTTCGCTCGCACCGGGGGACTCACCGACGATGAGGCCCCAAACCGCATCGTGATCCGCGGCATAAGGAAGAAAATCTTCAAATGCGCGCTCGACGAGCAAATCGTCCGCATCCAAGAAAAATAACCAGTCGGCGCCGTGCTTTGCGGCCCGTCGTATGCCGATATTCCGGGCGCGACTGCGTCCGTATTGCCCTTGGGCGTCGTCGATGGCGATGTGATCGATATCTGAAAAAGGCCCGTGGCTGTTGCGCCAGGCTTTTTCGACCGAAGCTTTACAGTCAAGATACAGGCGTTCGTGGCCGGGCCCGACCGGCGTTATCACAGTACAGGTGGGCGCATTGGCGGCACCACTGAACAGCTTTTTTGCCCTCTCGAAGATCATGTCGATCCGTCCAGCCACCCGCCGGCAATCCTGCGACTCAATCGCGATCGCCGCGGCCAAGCGCAGCGGTAATCGCTTCGACCACGGGCTGCCAATCGCCCGCGCGTTGTTGACGGAACAGGCGCAGCGCCGGGTACCACGGCATGCGCTCGCCGCGCCATAGATAACGCCACTCCGCACTTGCCGACAGCATGACCCAAACCTTCTGGCCCAACGCGCCGCCCAAATGCACGATCGTGGAATCAGCGGCGACAACGCAATCGAGCGCGCTGATTAATCCGGCGAGTTCATCAATATCGCGTACCGCTTCGGGCCACCAGTGGAGCCGCGCCCCGCGCTCGCGCGCGGCGGCAATTTCGGCGCTGCAATCGCCGCTCTGCAAGCAGATAAATTCACAATCGTTTCGCTGCAATAACGGCAGGCAGTCAGCGAGCGCAAGCGAGCGCAGTTCGCGCCGTGTATTGAGCGTGCCGCCGTGCCAGCCAATGCCGATCTTGAGACCGCCGCCCAGCGCGGCAAGCCGGGTTTGCCAATACGCGCGGCGCGCAGCGTCTGGCGCCAGATAGCCATCGTGTTGCGGAAACTCCGACTGATTTCGCCGGAAAAATCGCGGCAAACTTCCGGCGGCAATCTGCAAGCTCAACTCGGGAAATGTTTTCAGCCAATCACGCTGGCCATCACGCGCGGCGCCATGCACGCGCGCCGCGGGAAATGAACGGCGAAACAGCGGCGCGAGCCGCCTGTCACATTCGATTACAACGCCCTGAGCCCCGCGCAATACGTCGGACACGCACGAAGCAAACATGATTTCATCGCCAACACCCTGCTCGCCATAAATTAGTATATGACGTCCGCTGAGCGCGGTGCCGTCCCATTCCGCAAATGGGAATCGGCGCGCAAACGATCTGCCGGCGCGCATGTGGCGGAGCTCATAATCATTCCAGCCGTTTGCGAAATCACCATGACTGAGGAGCGCAATGCCGCGATTCCAGCGATATTCGACAACGTCAGGATACATCTCGATCAGGCGGTTGTAGTGCTCGAGCGCGGTTTCGAACTGTCCCAGCTCCTGCAATGCGAGCCCGAGATTGGCCTGCGCTGCGACCGAATCCGGCCGCAGTCTAACCGCATGCTCGAAAAACTGGCGCGCCCTGCACGCATCGCCCAATTGAGCCAGATGAAGCAGTCCGGTATTGACACAAGAGCCAAAGTGGTCCGGATCGATTTCAAGCGCGCGCCCATAACTCGCGACCGCCGCTTTGGTGTCACCACCGCGCTTATAAGTCCGTCCAAGCT
>DASYSI010000235.1:0-14012 GCA_036003485.1 Burkholderiales bacterium
GTGGGCGAGGCTCGCCGCGCGCGAGCCGCCCGGCAGAACAAATTCCTTGAGCGGTGACAGCTTGGCGTTGAAGGCGTCGAGCGCTTGTTCGATCCGTTTGCAATGCGCCTCGCTCATGATGGCGTGGCCAGGAATGCTCAACTCGCCACCGAGATCGAACAGGTCGTGCTGCACGCCATTCAGGCACGCGCGAATCTCTTCGGGCACGTCCTCGCATAACAGTACGCCGATCGTGCTGTTCAACTCATCAACGGCGCCCATGGCCTCGATTCGCGGCGCATATTTCGCCACGCGTGAACCATCGGCCAATCCGGTCGTGCCGGCATCGCCGGTGCGGGTATAGATTTTGGTCAGGCGGTTGGCCATGCGCCGAACAGGTTAAGGGAAATGTACAGCCCGCGCAACACAGCGAACCGTCGCAGGCCGGACGCGCCTACGGTTCGGGCGCGAGACGCGGCAACAGCGCACCAAGCGCCGCGGCGTCGGTCGGAAAGATGTTGTCGGCGCCAATCGTGGCGGTGAGGCCGGTGCGGTCCATGACTTCTTTCACCTGACGCTTCACGCCGCTCAAACCAAGCGTGACGCCGCCGGCTTTGAGCCTGTCGACGAGATTGGACAGCATCTCGATGCCCGAGGCGTCGATGCCGTTGATGCCGCTGCCGACGACGAGTATGTATCTAAGATCGGGATTGCTGCGCTCGAGTTTGATGATCGCTTCCTCGAAGTAGGAAACATTGACGAAAAACAGCGAGCCGTCAAAGCGCAGCGCGCCCAGTTTTGGATGCAATGCTTCCAGTTGAAAATATTCGGCATCGCGCAGCGTGCCATCAGGGTGCATGCCGACCACGGCCACGCGCGGACGCATGAGGCGATAGAGCAGCAGCGCGAGCGACAGGATAATGCCGGTCAGGATGCCGATCTGGATGTTGGGTGCGAATGCAAGCGTCGTAACGAAAGTGACGACCGCGGCAATGCCGTCGTCGCCGCGCGCGCGCCAGGACTTGGCGATGCTTTTGTAATCGACGAGATTGATCAGCGCGACGACGATGATCGCCGCCAGCACCGGTTTGGGCAGGTGATGCAGCAGCGGCGTAAAGAACAGCAAGGTCAGCAGCACGAATGCGGCCGAGAACACCGATGACAGACCGGTTCTGGCGCCGGCCGCAAGATTGAGCGCAGAGCGCGAGAACGAGCCGCTGACCGGCATCGACTGGCTGAATGCTGCTGCGATTTTTGCGAGTCCCTGGCCGATCAACTCCTGGTTTTCGTCCCACGGCGTGCGCGTCTTGAGCGCAATCACTTTGCTGCTCGACATCGCTTCCATAAAGCTGATCAGCGCGATCACGAAGCCCGCCGGCAGCAGCGCAATGGTCGAATTCCAATCGAGCGGCGGCACGCTGAAATCGGGCAGGCCGCGCGGAATTTCGCCCACGATTCGTCCGCCCATCGTTTCATAGCCGATCAGATAACTGACTGTAGTCAGGATCGCCACAGTGATCAATACGCCTGGCAGTTTCGGCGCCAGTTTTTTGAAAGCGAGGAGCAGACTAATGGCGGTGACGCCGAAAATCAGCGAAATTTCGTGCACGGAATCCATGTTGACGACGACGTGCCAGATATCCACCAGGAAATGCGTGGTCTGCGCGGTGGGAATGCCCAGTATCGCCGGTAGCTGCGACAGGCCGATGATGATCGCCGCGGCGTTGATAAATCCCATCAATACCGGATACGACAGAAAATTGAGCAGCACGCCCATTCGCATCATGCCAAAGGCCACCTGGAACACGCCCGATACCAGAGCAAGCAGGATTACATAGGCGTAGTACTGTTCGCTGCCGTGCGGCGCAAGCTGAGAAATGCTCGCGGCAGTGAGCAACGACGTCATCGCAACCGGGCCGGTGGAAAGCAAACCGGAAGACCCGAACATAACGCCGATAAGCGCCGGGATCAGCGCGGCATAGAGACCATAATAGGCGGGCACGCCGGCCAACTGGGCGTAGGCAAGCGATTGGGGTATTGCGAGAAGGGCGCACGTGATTCCGGCTACCAGATCCGCCTTGACATTTTCGGCGCGCGGCGGAAACCAGTCCAGAAACGGGAAAAACCTGCGCAGATTACGATTTGCCATGGTGAGCTTATGGTCTCATGGGAGCGCGGAAGTGAACAATCGACGCGATTCACCTGAGTGATCTGCGCGTGATTTGAGGATTCGCCACGCGCTGTCAAACGCGCGCGACGCGTCCTCTTTTGGTATAATTGCGCGCGCTTTTTGCAATAAGAGGAGTGAAAAACGAATGGGGATGCGCAGGATCATATTGGGAGCGGCAGTACTGATGATTGCCGTGTCGACTTCGGCGCTGGCACAAGGCGACGCCGCCGCCGGCCTCAAAAAAAACGCGCTGTGCGAGGGTTGTCATGGCATCCCGGATTACAAGACCGCATTTCCATTTGTTTACCGCGTGCCCAAGCTCGGAGGACAGCATGCGGCCTATATCGTCAGCGCGCTCAAGGAATATAAAGCCGGTGCCCGCAGCCATCCAACCATGCGCGCGATCGCATCCGGCCTGAGCGACCAGGACATGGCCGATCTCGCCGCGTACTATGCCGGCCAGGACGCAAAGACTGCGAACCGATAAGGGTAACGATCGTGAAAAAAATTCTGATTATCGTCACTGTCATGGCGCTTGGCGCTGCCGCGCACGCCGCCGACCCGGCGGCAGGCAAGGAAAAGTCGAAGACGTGTGCCGCATGCCATGGTGAGAACGGCATCAGCCAGGCGCCGGAATTTCCCAAGCTCGCCGGGCAGTACAGTGATTACCTGGTGCGCGCATTGAGCGACTACAAATCCGGCGCACGCAAAAATCCGATCATGTCGGCGTTGGTCACCAGTCTCACGAAGCAGGACATCGCCGATCTTGCCGCGTACTATGCGAGCCAGAACGCGCTCGCAACTAAATATTGAGACGAGTCGCAGTCACCGGATTTAGTCTTCGGCAGGGGCCGCGCGTTCGTTGCTTTGGATCCCGCGCCGATCCACGATGCGCATCCGGTTTTATTTCCGCCGTTGCAGGCACTCGAAGTAGATCATTTCGTCCGGCGCGGAGCCGGTGCGTTGCGCGTGCCAGATGGTTTCGCCCAGGCATTCGAGTAATGCATGTTTGGCGTCGTGTTCCGACCCGGTTGCAAGCGCGATGCGTTCAAAGTGCGCGCGGATGCCCGGCGGCTGGTCGATCGACAGTTGTTCTTCGATTGCGAGGTGCAGTGACAGATGCAGAAACGGATTCAAACCTCCGTCCTGCGGCGTGTAATCGTGCTCAAGATGGCGTTCCCGATCATCGAGCAGCGCGTGATATTCCGGATGCAGTGAAATCACCCGCAGCGCCACTTTCTCGAGGTCGCTCAAGGTTTCGCCCGCGTGGTATTTGCGCCAGGTATCGAAGAAAAACTGGCGGGCTTCGTCGCGGGAAGGAGTGAACATGGAAAGCAGGAAACGCGGATTTTGAGATCAGGAGGGACCGGCAATCACGCCCGGCATGGGGATAACGCGGGATTTGTCACGCCTTCGTCTTGCCTCTGAATTCGCACAGATCATTGATCACGCAAGTGGGACAATCCGGCTTGCGCGCCGTGCAGACATAACGGCCATGCAGGATCAGCCAATGGTGCGCGTGCTGCTTGAATTCGGCGGGAACGAACTTGTGCAATTTTTCTTCGACCTCGCGCACGTTCTTGCCGGGCGCGATGCCGGTGCGATTGGCAACGCGGAAAATGTGAGTGTCGACTGCGATCTCCGGCTGCTCGAATGCGACATTGAGTATCACATTCGCGGTTTTGCGACCGACTCCTGGCAGCTGTTCCAGCGCTTCGCGCGTTCGCGGCACTTCGCCGCCGTGCTTTTCAAGCAGCAGCCGGCAGGTGGCGAGGATATTTTTTGCTTTGGTGCGATAAAGGCCGATACGCTTGATATAAGCTTCGAGTCCGGCAGTACCGAGCGCGAGAATAGCCTGCGGCGTGCGCGCAGACTTGTAGAGCTCGCGCGTCGCGAGATTGACGCTTTTGTCAGTCGCCTGCGCCGACAGCATCACAGCGAGCAGCAGCTCGAACGGCGAAGCATATTCGAGTTCGGTCGCAGGCTTCGGATTGGCGGCGCGCAGACGCGAAAAAATTTGCTGGCGTTTTATGGGGTTCATGGCGAAAACGTTATCTGGCCCGCGAATAATGCCCCACCCAAGGCGCAAGGTAAATGCGCGGCGCGCGTGATCGGACGACTTAAGTCGGCTATTTTACAAACCTTGAGCATCGCAGACGCGGTTTCTAATCTGTGCAGTCGGGATAGGTTCTGCGTGTTCTATGGCATGTATATTGCGCGCTCATCAGCATAATCGGCATAATCGGCCTACCGTTTGGGGGCCGGAAATTGAAAATTCATGACTGACGACGCACGCAGAGAAACCGAAATTGGTTCCTATTTCGTGAACCAGTATCGCGCGCAATGGCTCTCGCTCGGCATGGGATCGCTATTGCTGGTTACGGCGATCGATTATGCGACCGGCTTTACGCTGCGCTTGACGGTGCTGTATCTGGTGCCGCTGCTGATCTTTACCTGGGTTACTGGGCGCTCGTTCGGCATTTTACTGTCGGTGGTAGCGTGCACGTCGTGGGTTTTCATCGATGTCAGCGGTCGTTATCTTGACGATCCCATCCTGGTCTATATGGACTGGGGCACGGTACTGCTCGGGTTCATCATCCTCGTATGTGCCCTGTCGGCGTTGCGCAAGGCGCTCGAGAGGGCGCACTTCCGATCGCGCAAGGATGCGCTGACCGGGCTTGTTAACAAAGGAGGTTTCTACCAGGTCGTCGGATCCGAGCTCGAGTTGTGCCGGCGCTACGGGCGCACGCTGTCGATTGCTTACATCGATTGCGACAATTTCAAGCAGGTCAATGACAAATTTGGCCATCACATCGGCGACAATTTGCTGCGCGTGGTTTCCGAGACCATGGTGCGCAAGCTGCGCGCTTCGGATATGCCGGGACGGCTCGGCGGCGATGAATTTGCGGTAATGCTGCCGGAAACCAGCGCCGAGGCGTGCCGCATGGTGATCGAAATGTTGCTGCAGCGTCTGCTGCAGGAAATGAAGGAGCACAACTGGCCGGTCACTTTCAGCATTGGCATTGCCACGTTCACTAAGATGCCGCAGTCGATCGAAGACATGATCCACCAGGCGGACAAACTCATGTACGCCGTCAAGAACACCAACAAAGGCGCGATCAAGCAGGAGGTATTCGGCTGACGTGCCGGTTCTGTCGTGCCGCAGCTATTCTGCGCAATCGTTGCGCTGCGCCAGCCTCACCCGCGCGCGCTCGAGCGCGCGCTGTATCGTTCGCTGCTTGACGCCAACTTCGGCGGCGTCCACGCTGTTGTCGTTGGCGGAACAGCGGGCACGCTGTCCGCGTTCAAGTCGAATTTCGCGCAACTCGAAGCGCCGGCGCGCCGCGTCGGCAGCCAGACGGCGTTCCGCGCGCGCCGGTTGTGCGCTGGTTTCCGCCATCCGGATACAATCGACGGGGCATGGAGGCACGCACAACTCGCATCCAGTGCAGTCGCGTGCGATTACCGTGTGCATCAATCCTGCCGCACCGACAATCGCATCGACCGGGCACGCCTGGATGCACAGCGTGCAGCCGATGCAAAGCGCTTCGTCTATCACTGCAACGGCCGGCGGCTTGGTGGCGCCGAAGCGCGAGTCAAGCGGTTTGAAAGCGACGCCGAGCAGCGCGGCGAGTTCGCGCGCACCGTCCTCTCCGCCGGGGGGGCACTGGTTGGTTTCGGCGCATCCCGCGGCGAGCGCCTCGGCGTACGGCCGGCAGCCGCGATAGCCGCATTGGCGGCATTGCGTCTGCGGCAGCAGAGCGTCAATGCGTGCGATCAACTCAGAATCCGATACGGGGGTATCCATGGCAAAGGGGCGAAGCATAAACCATAGCGCCATTGTAGCGCCGACCGGCGCGTCGATGTCCCGGGTTTGACCCGATGTACCGCACGTGATAGAACGCGCCCATAGCAGGCCGATAAAACGCGGGACATCAACCCTTGGAAAAACGAGTCGAACAGATTGCGCAGATTGCCGCGATCGCGCTCCTGGTCGTCGGCTGCCTGCTGGTGCTTCAGCCATTCGTGACGGCGTTGCTGTTCGCTGCGATCGTGTGCTTCTCGACCTGGCCCATCTACCGGAATATCGAGCGCGTTGTGGGCGGACGGCGCTGGATTGCGGCGCTGATCATGTCGCTGCTGCTGATCGTGGTCGTCGTGCTGCCGGTGGCGTTGCTGGCGCTGACGCTTGCTGACTCGATCGGACCGGCGCTCGATTGGGTGCGCGATGCGCTGGCGAGCGGGTTGCCCGCACCGCCTGACTGGCTCAAGGACATCCCGCTGCTGGGCGATGGCATCGACGCTTCCTGGCGCGAGCTGACGGCGAGTAAAGCAAAACTTGCTGAAGCAATAAAAAATCTGATTCAGCCGGCGCAGCAAGGCGTTCTCAAGATAGGTCTGGTGCTGGGCGAGGGTGTAATCCAGCTCACTTTGGCCGTCTTTATCGGTTTTTTTTTCTATCGCGACGGTGCAGCGATCATCGCCGCGGCGCGCGCGCTCATGAATCGCGTTGCCGGTGATCTGACGCCCGAGCTATTTCGCGTTGTCGGAGGCACGATCCAGAGCGTGGTCTATGGTGTGGTCGGGACCGCAATTGCGCAAAGCCTTGTCGCAGTGATTGGATTTCTGATTGCCGGCGTGCCCGGCGCGATATTGCTCGGGTTTCTGACTTTTCTATTGTCGATGGCGCCGGTCGGACCGCCGCTGATCTGGGGCAGCGCCGCGGTCTGGTTGTTCTACGAGGGATCGGTCGGGTGGGCCGTATTCATGGTGGTCTACGGATTTTTCGTGATCAGCGGCATCGACAACGTGGTCAGGCCGCTCTTGATCAGCCGCGGCAGTGATTTGTCATTCGTGCTGGTATTTCTCGGCGTGTTTGGCGGCGTGATCGCATTCGGCTTTGTCGGAATTTTTCTCGGCCCGACGTTGCTCGCAGTCGGGTACGGGCTGACACGCTATTGGGCGGACCAGGTCGAGACATCTGAAGCGCCGGCCGCATCCCGCGCTGAGGCGGTCGTGCGCGAGGAGCAACGCTAGCCTGCTACGGCATCGATGGCCTGCCAGCGGCCGTCTATCAAACCCTGTATTGGCTGGAAATTGATCTTGTAGGCCATCTTACGGCTCTGTGCAATCCAGTAGCCGAGGTACAGGTACGGCAGGTCGAGCTTCGCGCATAGGTCGATTTGCCACAGGATGCTGAACGTGCCGAAGCTCGCGCCCGTGACCTGCGGATCGAAGAAGGTGTAAACCGACGACATTCCATCCTGCAGCTCATCGAGTATGCTCACCATACGCAGCACTCCGTCCTCGCGAAACTCGACGAGTTGCGAATCGACGTTGCTTTGCAGTAGAAAATGGCGGTACTGCTCGCGGCTGTCTTGATCCATGCCGCCGCCCGAGTGACGCGTCGATTGATAGCGCAAGTACAGCGCGTAATGCTCGGGGCTGTACTTGAGTTCCAGCGCTTCGGCCTTGAGCGCCGCGTGTTTTTTCCACATGCGGCGCTGGCTGCGGCTGGGACGGAAATCCTCCACCGCAACGCGCACCGGAACGCACGCGCGGCAGTGATCGCAGTACGGCCGGTAAGTGAAAGCGCCGCTGCGGCGGAAGCCCGCCTTGACGAGCTCGCTGTAGATCGGAGCATCGATGAGGTGGCTCGGAGTTGCGACCTGTGAGCGCGCCATGCGGTCCGGCAGATAGCTGCAGGGATAGGGTGCGGTCGCATAGAACTGCAGGACCGACAGCGGAAAATCATTGAGCAAGGTCATCGTCTAATTCCCAGTGACCGGTTACACCCGCATAGTTTACCAACTCCTGCAATTTTCGCATAAAGTAGGCGCGCGGGATCTCGTGCGCTCCCAGCGACGCCAGGTGCGCCGTATGCATCTGGCAGTCGATCATGCCGAATTGCCAGCGCTCGAGCTGGCGCGCGAGGTATACCAGCGCGATTTTCGATGCGTCGGCTGCGCGCGTGAACATCGATTCGCCGTAAAACATGCGCCCGAGCGCTACGCCATAAAGCCCGCCGGCAAGCTCGCCATCGATCCACGTTTCGACTGAGTGCGCGAAGCCCTGTTCGTGCAACGCAAAGTAGGCTGTAATCATTTCGTCGCTGATCCAGGTGCCGTCCTGTTCCGGGCGCGGCTCGGCGCATGCCTGCATGACCGCGCGGAAATCAGTGTCGGCGCGAACCTCGTAATCGCGGTTGCGCAATACTTTGACGAGCGAGCGCGACACCCTGATCTGCGGAGGAAACAGCACCATGCGCGGGTCCGGGCTCCACCACAGGATCGGCTGTCCGGGATTGAACCATGGAAAAATGCCATGACGGTAGGCATCGATCAGACGCCTGGATGACAATTCGCCGCCGGCTGCGAGCAAACCATTGGGATCAGCCAATGCCGCGGTGACGGGCGGAAACGGCTCGTCGGGATGATGAAGCCAGCGGATCATGGAGCTTGTGTTACGAGTGCCGTACGCGGACTGTCGCAGCGCGCGCTAGCGGAGCGGGAAAGTATTTGATTTAAATCAAGCAGGCTCACCACCGCCACCTTTACCATCCACGCCAGAGCCTATCATGGACCCGGTGGTTCCGATTGCCCGCGCACCTTTCGCAGAACCGCAGCGAACCGACTGCTATCATTACAAGTTGCCGGTTGCGCGCCGCTGCGATTATCGATTGATCATCGATGGTACGCCGCGCACGATGTGTTGCGCCGGTTGCCAGGCCGTGGCGCAGACCATCGTCCAGCATGGGTTGACCTCCTATTTTCAACACCGCAGTACGCTGCCAGCAAGTGCGCAGACGGTGCCGCAGGCGGCGCGCGATCTGTCCGCCTATGAATTGATTGATATCGAACATGCGTTGGCGCGGGATATCGGCGGCGACGCACGCGAAGCGGCGCTGATGCCGACGAGCGCGCATTAGGCGAACATGGCATGGCGCTGGTAATTCTGATCGATGCGGTGTTCTAGTGGGCGCTGCGACGCGGGTAGTTCGACGATCTCGAAGGCCCCGCGCATCAGCCTGCTAGCGGGCGACTTCGCGCAAGCGCACCGGATCGAGGACCGTAATCTGCCGTCCATCAACTGCGATGGCGCCGGCTTCAATAAGCTCGTGCAGCATGCGCGAGAAGTACTCAGGTGTAAGGCTCAGACGAGAAGCGATGATGCTTTTCTTGGCAGGCAGCGCGACCGGATGCTGTCGCGGCCCGTGCGCTGCCGCAACCTGCAACAGATAATTTGCGACTCGCTCGCGTCCCGAGCGCAGCGAGAACGCTTCAATATCGGAAATCAATCCGCACACCTGGCGGCTTAATGCCGCGATCAGTTGCAGCGCGAATTCGTGATTTCCGGCAATGGTATCGAGAAGCGCGGCACGCGGAATCAGCAACAGCACGCTGTCGACCAGCGTTTCGGCGGTTAGTGCCTCCGGAGTGCCGAGCACCGCTGCGGCGAGTCCTATATGACCGCCTGAGCCGACCAGCTCGACTACCTTATCCGGCTCATTCGAGGCGCCGACGCACAGCATGACGCGTCCGCTGATCGCCACATAAAAACCGGAACTGCGCTCGCCGCCGCGGCAAATTTGTTTTCCGCGCGGCACCTTGAGCACGGTGGCGCTGGCGGCAACACGAGCGATGAGTGCGGGCGCGAGCGTGCGGAACAGCGGGGCGCGCCGCAATACTGAGCTGACATCGCGTTCGACCATGACCGTTATTGCCGCAGACGTTCGATCAGACGGCCGCTCACGGCGAGGGCTCCCGCAACCGGGTCGTCCGCCGCATCGAGCGTAATGGCGCGGTGCAGTTCATCGGCGCTGAGAGCCTCATGTATCGCAATCTGGTGTTCGAGCACGGTGAGCGTCGCTTCCGAGGCATCGCTAGCGCGCGCGGCGCGGGCGGCAACGCGGCTGCGCAGTACTTCGCGCGGAGCCGCGATGTTCAAAATCGTGAACGGCACGCCGAGCTCCGTAGCAAGCGCGCGGAACATCGCGCGCTGTGCGCGCTTGAGAAAGGTCGCGTCGACGATCACCGCAATGCCCGCGCCTGCTATGCTGCGCGCGTGTTCGCAGAGCTGTCGATAAACGCAAGCCGTCGAGTCGGCCGTGTATAAACCGGCGGCGGTCGCGGCACCGGTTTGCGCGAGCGCAGGTAATCCATGCAGCCGTTTGCGCTCGACGTCCGAGCGCATGCGCACCGCACCCAGTACGGCGGGCACCGGCTCAGTAATGGTGGTTTTGCCGGATCCGGATACGCCGTGCGTAATGACGATTGCGCCTTGTCTGTGCTGGGTGTACGAAGCTGCGAGCGCGACATAGCGGCGAAAAACCGCCGCAGCATGAGCGGCCTGTTCAGGTGAAAGTCCGCGCTGGTTCGCCCGCAGCAGGTTGATCTTCGCGCGCACCATTGCGCGCTCAACCAGATAGAAGGGCAGCACGGCAACGCCGTTGTAGTCGCCGCTCGCCTCGAGATAGGCATTGAGAAAGACATAGGCGAGATCGCGGCGGCCGTGCGCTTCCAAGTCCATCATCAGGAAAGCCGCTTCGCTGATGACGTCGATCCAGCGCAGTGCCGGATTGAATTCGATGCAATCGAACGGCGTCGGCGTGTCGCGATTCAGCACGATGTTGCCAAGGTGAAGGTCGCCATGGCATTCGCGCACGCGATCTTCTGCCAGTCGTCGCGCAAACACATGAACCAGCCGTTGGTGCTCTTGCAGCGTCCAGTCGCGCACGCGCTCGATGGCCGCACTGTCGGTGGCGTCGGGATTCAGCGCGAGGATTTGCTTGAAATTATCGAGCGCGGGCTGGAGCACGCCCGCTTGCGTGTTTACGCCGGAGGTTTTCAGCGCGCTCGGCGCAACCGCGTGAAAAGCCGCAACATTTACTGCCAGCCTCTGCAATAGCGCCGGCGTCAGCGCGCCCCGCGCAAGCGCGGCTTCGAGCAGATTGGCTTGCGCGAATTCGCGCATCTTCACTGCATACTCGATGGCTGGGCCGTTGCCTTCGATTTGCGGGGTTTCGCAATCGCCCGTGATCGGCACCACTTTCAAATAAATATCGGGCGCGAGCCGATGGTTGAGTCGCAGTTCCTCTTCGCAATAATGACGGCGCGCCTTGAGCGACGAGAAATCCAGGAAGTCGAGGTGCAACGGTTTCTTGAGCTTGTAGGCATAGCGGCCGGTCAAAATTATCCACGAGATGTGGGTTTCAATGATGTCGACGTGCTGCACCGGATGCGGATAGCACGCCGGATCGCGCAAAGCGTCGAGCATCCGCGACACGGTATCGCGTGCGGCGGCGTGCGGTTCAATACGGGCGTTCATTACGGCTGTTCAATGGCAGTCATACCGTACCAAGTAAACCGCCGATCGGCGTGCCGGGATTTGATATAGATCAAAAGCCGCTGCTGTGCAGCGCTTTATCATGCGCGCAACGTTACTCGAGGGGCCTCTGTGATGAATGACCAAGCCACGTACAACTACCGGGTGGTGCGGCAGTTCTCGAGCCCCGTCGCGTTCGGGAAAACAGGAGAAAAGCGATGAGCGACTTTTCGAGCGATTTTTGGTTAGTCTATATTGCAGTGATCACGGTCGCCAGCACCATCGCATGCGCGGCGCTTCTTAAAGGCTAAAGCACGCGCCGCGCCGCAACTGCAGGGTCATACTGGGAAGACGACTTGGCCGAGTATAACAGTCCGCTTCCGCTGACGTTGCACCAGGGCAAATCCGCGCGAGCGCAAGACGAATAGGCGGCGAACATTCAACGCGCGTTCTGGCTGCGGCGTCTTCCACTGCAACCTTCGGCAAGGCTTCCTGTTTGTCCTAAACACGACCCTGTCGAGGACTGCGTCACAACGACGCGTAGGCAAGGGAAATTTATCGCGGCGCGCTGACGTCGTGGAATATCCTGACGAGCTTAGCTTGAGGCCGTACCAAATCCGCCAGGGTCTGGCCGTCGAGCACCTCGAAAAACGCGCGCATGGCGCCTGCCAGAACGCTGCGCAAGGTGCACACGGGCACGATCGGACATCTCAGGTTACCTTCCTCGAAACACTCGACCACTGCAAGGTCTTCTTCTGCGCCACGCACCACGGCGCCGATGTTGATCTCATCGGGCGCGCGCGCGAGCCGCATGCCGCCGCCGTTGCCGCGCGTGGTTTCAATGTAGCCCTGTCGCGCCAGGTGGTGCACAACCTTCATCAGGTGATTATCGGAAATGCCGTACGCGGTCGCGATATCGCCGATAGTCGCAAGCCTCTCCTTATCCCGGTGTGCTCCGAGATAGATGAGTACGCGCAGGGTGTAATCGGTGAAGCTCGTCAGACGCATATTGGGCCTGGTGCGGTCCGCGCCATGCGGACCGCTCAATATAACTCCTGTAGTGATGCGGGATATTAGGCTCGTTTTTCTTAAGATGGATAACAAATACATCTTCAATTGATCTAGATCAAACCCGACCGATGGCGCGCGCTTAGACTTCATTCGACAAAAACAGGGCGCACGGAGCAAATGATGGCATCCAGGACGTACAAAGCGTGGTCGGTCGTCACGGCGAGCACCACCGCGTTTACCGTGTGTTTCATGGTGTGGATGATGTTTGCCGTGATTGGCATTCCGATCAAGCAAAACCTGGGTCTCAACGAAACCCAGTTCGGCATACTGGTGGCGCTGCCGGTTCTGACCGGCTCACTGATCCGTCTGCCGCTGGGCATGTGGACGGACCGCTTCGGCGGGCGCATCGTGTTTTTAATCCTGATGCTCTCGACCGTGTTTCCGATCTGGCTCATTTCCCGCGCGACCGAATTCTGGCACTACCTGGTGACGGGCTTGTTCGTCGGTGTAGCGGGTGGCTCGTTCACGGTGGGCATCGCGTACTGCGCGCGCTGGTTTCCCAAGCATCGTCAGGGGCTCGCCATGGGCATTTTCGGTGCTGGCAACACGGGGGCCGCGGTGAACAAGCTGGTGGCGCCGAGCATCGTGGTGGCCTTCGGCTGGGCCATGGTGCCGCAGGTGTATGCCGTGCTCATGCTGGTCACCGCCATTGCATTCTGGTTCTTCACCTATACGGATGAGGAACATTCGACTGGCGCCACCCACATTACCGTCAGAGAGCAACTGATGGTCTTGAAGGACCCGAAAGTGTGGCGCTACAGCCAGTATTACTCGATCGTGTTCGGCGGCTATGTCGCGCTGTCGCTGTGGATGACCAAGTACTACATTTCCGAATACGGCTTCGACATCCGGCTCGCGGCCCTGCTCGCGGCGGCGTTCAGCATTCCCGGCGGTGTGTTGCGCGCGGTCGGCGGCTGGTTTTCCGATAAGTACGGCGCGCACACGGTGACCTGGTGGGTGTTGTGGATCGGGCTCGTGTGCCTCTTTTTCCTGTCGTATCCCCAGACCGAGTTCACGATCCAGACGGTGACAGGTCCAAAGACGTTTCATCTAGGTCTCAACGCAACCGTCTTTACCGTGATCATGTTCACGATGGGCATTGCGTTCGCGATCGGCAAAGCCTCCGTCTTCAAATACATCTCCGACGATTACCCCAAAAACATCGGCGTGATCTCGGGCGTCGTCGGCCTCGCGGGCGGCATGGGGGGGTTCATCCTGCCGATCATGTTCGGCGCGCTGGTGGATTTAACCGGTGTGCGCTCGTCCGCGTTCATGCTGATGTTCGGCATCGTCTGGGTGTCGCTGATGTGGATGTATTTTACCGAGGTGCGTCCGTTTGGCGCGGAGTTGAGCCGCCGGCATCCCGAGCCGTCGCATTTCGGCGGAATCGCAGCGCGCGTCGAGCCTTAGGACGCATCACTTAATTGAGGATCCCCATGACCACCACTACCATTGCCGCAGAACGCGC
>DASYSI010000236.1:0-6274 GCA_036003485.1 Burkholderiales bacterium
TGGTGCACGTTCCGTACAAAGGCGGCGGCGCGTTGATCAGCGACCTGCTCGGGGGCCAGGTCGCGCTCACTTTCGCGACGCTGCCTTCGGTCATGCCCTATGTGAAAGTCGGCAGGCTGCGCGCGGTGGCGATGACAACGACTAAACGCTGGCCCGGGTTGCCCGCAGTGCCGACCATCGCTGAATCCGGTTTTCCCGGTTTCGAGATGAGCACGTGGATCGGACTGCTTGCCCCTGCAGGTACCCCGAAAGATGTCATCGGCAAGCTGCATCAGGAAGTCGTGAGAATATTGCATCTTTCCGACGTGCGCGAACGCTTTGACGGCCTCGGCATCGAGCCCGTCGGCGACACACCTGAGCAGTTCGCGCAGTACATCAAGAGCGAACTCGTCAAGTACGCGAAGGTCGTCAAGCAATCCGGCGCGCGCGCCGAATAGGATTTCGAAGCGGGCGCGCTTGCGAAATAATGCAGACGCCGCGTGCCGATCAACCACACGAACGAGTGACATGCCTAAGCAATTCGTTCAGGTCGGCGATCTCCTCATTCACTACGATTTAGCGGATTACACCGAACCGTGGCGCGGCGATGGCCCAGAGACTTTCCTGCTTCACTCGGGTTACTGCCGGACCATTGAATTCTGGCGCGCGTGGGTGCCGCTGCTCGGCCGCGACTACCGCGTGCTGCGCATGGATTCGCGCGGTTATGGCGATACCAAACCTGTGCCGGGCCGACCTGTTACGCCGGACATGCTCGCGAGCGACGCGATCGGGCTCATGGATGCGCTTGGCATCGAGCGCGTGCATTGGATCGGCGAAGTGACCGGCGGCACGCTCGGCCTGGTCGCGGCATTGAATCATCCGCATCGCATTGCGTCGATCACGCTATGCAACTCGTATGCGAAGATGAGCGTTGAGACCGTTTCCAACTATGCACTCGGCGCAGCCAGTCAGGAGGCGGCAATCGAGAAATACGGCGTTGCCGAGTGGTGTCGCAGAACGCTGCCATACCGCATGGATGTAGAACGCGCGCCGCCGGGAATCGGCGCATGGATGGCAAACGAAATGGCGCGCACCCCGGTGCATGTCGCGACCGATGCGTTCAAACTGTTTTCGGGAGTCGATTTGATGCCCCGCCTCGCCGATGTGCGCGCGCCCACTCTGATGGTTGTCGGGGGCCAGTGCGCCGAACGTCTCAAACGGCACGCGGTGGAAATGAACGAACGCATGCCGCGATCGAAGATTGTAGAGCTCGAAGGTTTTGGCTATGGTATTCACTTTCTCGCGCCCGATGCGGTGGCGACCGAAGTGCGCGGTTTTCTGCGTGAGCATGGCATAGGGAAATAATGACCAACAATCTGCATTTTCATCAACTCAAGAAGCTCCAATGAGACGCATCGGGCAAGGTATCATGCTCGTCGCGTGTATGGGAGCGGCGTGCACCGCGTATACGCAAACGACGCCAAATTACCCAACGAAGCCGGTGCGCATGATTGTCCCGTTCGCGCGAGGTGGGGGCACCGGATCTCGGCGAAGGGGTTGGTTTTGGGGCGGAGACGGGGCACGGCCGCCGGGATTATGGCACTGCGTTCTGCGGCTCATTCACACTGCGATGTTCGCTGGAGCGTCCTTGTACGCGCTGTCGTCCGTCGCCCAAATTTATCCGTCGAAGGCGGTGCGCATGATCGTGCCGTTCGCGCCCGGCGGCTCCTCGGATTTTGTTGCGCGTATTCTGCAGCCGAAGCTCGGTGAAGAGCTGGCTCAGCCGATCGTGGTCGACAACCGCGCGGGCGCATCGGGCAATATCGGTGTCGAGCTTGCCGCCACCGCAGTGCCCGACGGCTACACGATTTTGCTCGGCAACGTGGGCACCATGGCGATCAATCCGACTCTGTTTCCGAAATTTCCGATCCGTCCGGTACGCGATCTGGTATGCATAGGCACGGTCGTCGACGTTCCCGGGGCACTGGCGGTTCATCCTTCGGTGCCCGTGTCGACGGTCAAAGAATTTGTCGAATACGCCAAAGCCCGCCCCGGCAAGCTTAACTACGGAGCGTCGGGTTCGGGCAGCGCTCAGGGTCTGATGATGGAGTATCTGAAGTACAAGACCGGCATCGACATCGTGCAGATTCCATATAAGGGCGGCGCGGGTCCCGCGACAACCGCGCTGCTCGCCGGCGAAGTGTCCGCGTCGCTTGTAACCGTCGCATCGTTCGTGCCTCATGTCAAAAGCGGCAAGGTCAAAGTGCTGGCGGTCATCTCGCCAAAACGCGTTGCCGTGCTCCCGGATACGCCGACGATGCTCGAACTCGGGTTCACCGAATTGACGACCGGTTCGTGGCAGGCGATGTATGTCGTCAAAGGCGCGCCGCCGGCCGTCGTGAAGCGGCTGTTCTCCGCATTACAGAATGTAATGCGCGATCCATGGGTCATCGAACGGCTGGGATCGGGCGGCGCCGAAATTATCACCAGCCGATCGCTGGAAGACTGCGCTCGCTTCATGAAGACGCAGAATGAATTCTGGGCCGCGCTCGTGAAGCGCGTGGGCGTGGTCGGCGAATGATCTGCGTGCGCGGAGGCGGAGGTGCCGATGCGCGGGCGTTTCCCGGCACCATGGCACATACAAAAGTGTTCTAAAAAAACAGGGACTGAGCATGCCGGATAAAAAATCTGAGGGCCGACGCAAAGCTTTTGTCACGGGCGCCGCGCATGGTCTCGGCGCCGCGATTGCGCTCGCGCTCGCGCGCGACGGATTCGACCTCGCGGTGTCGTCGCGGCAGCCGGAAAAGCTTGGCGACGTTGTGGCGCAACTCGAGGCTGCGGGTGCGCACGCGGTGCCAGTTGCTCTCGACGTGCGCTCTCCATCCAGCATCGAGCGCGCAATGGCCCAAGTCATTGACGCGTTGAGCCACGTCGATGTGCTGATCAACAATGCCGCCGAGACGCTGCTCAAGCCGGCGGTGGACGTCACCCGGGACGAATGGGACGCGGTGATGGGCGTCAATTTGACGGGGACTTTTTTCATGAGCCAGCAGATGGGCCGGCATCTGACCGCGAGTGGCCGGCCGGGTTGCATTATCAGCATTGCTTCGACCCACGGCGTCGTCGGTATGGCGCAGCGCTCGACGTACGGCATATCGAAGGCGGCGCTCATCCAGATGACGCGGATGCTTGCGATCGAATGGGCCGGGCACGGCATCCGCGTGAACGCTATCGCTCCCGGCACGATAGAGACGCCATCGCGCGCCGCGGCCTTCGCTGCGGACCCCGCGCGCCGCGAACTGATGATGAACCGGATCCCGCTGCGCCGTTTTGGAACCGCGGAAGAAGTGGCGGGACTCGCGTGCTATCTTGCGAGTCCGCAGGCGGCGTACATCACCGGGCAGACCGTATTGCTGGATGGCGGATTGACGGCGTACTAATAGCTTCAGGCAGGACTCGCCCGCTACCGAATTTTCTGTCGTTCCAGATGCTTTCCGCGGGAGTGACCGACTCGTTTTGCATCAACGCCGCGGCGGGACCACCGGCAGCACGATCCACGACGCGTGACCCGGTCCAAAGTGCAGCGTGTTGTTGCCGCCGAAGACCGCGGCCGGCCGGTCGCGCGGATCGTCGTGCAGGAAAGGTCCGCATCCGCGCAGCTCATTCTTGAAATTCGACAGCCGCGCGCCGGTTGATTTCGCATATTCGTAGTCGTGGCCGCGCACGGTGAGCGCGATGCGGTAGCCGGCGGGTACAACGACGGAGGTCGGCCACAGCTCCACGTCGAGCGTCACCACTGCGCCGGGTGTGAGCGGCTGCAGCTCGTCGTGCGTGTGATAGGGCCGGTAGGGCGTTGAAAGCGCGGCATCGAGCTTGCGGTGCGATGCGCGCAACCAGCCTTGCGCGACCGGCGTATGCGGGTCGATCGCGCCCATGAAAACCACTTCGCGCAGGTCGGGCGTGAACACGCGCAACACGAGGAAAAAATCGGCATCGGTCGTCGCCGAAGACACGCAGAGGCGTGCCGCGAGAGGTCCGGTGATTTCGGTCTCTGCGCCAAGCGGCGACGAAATGAAAGTCACGCCTTCGCCGCGCGCGTCGTAAGTGATTTGTCCCGCGGCTTCGGGCGGTTCGCGGACGAGGCTGTGGTCGGCGCAGTTGAGGTAGAACTTTGTCCACTGCGTGCGCGCCAGCGGCCACTCGCTTTCGTGCCGCTCGACGAAACGCTCGACGTGACGCACCTGGAGCTGCACGCGCGGTTGCGCGCTCCAGCCGTTGTCTGCGCCTTTGAGAAAATGATCGAAGAAGCGCTTTTGCAGCTTGACGCCGTAATCGGTATAGAAATGCGTCCAGTGCTCGATGCCATGCGCTTCGAGCCACTTGTGTTTCGACGCCGCGCGCAGATAACCCTCGAAGTTGCCGCGCGGGTGCAAACCCTGTCCGCCCCAATTAGCGGCGGATAGCAACGGCACGGTGATCTTGTCCCACGCCGGCGAGCGCGCTTTGTGATAGTCGTCATCGAGCGGGTGCGCGAGCACCTCGGCGCCAAAATCGGCACGGTTCGCGTAAAGCTCCTGTTCGGACAGCGTGACGTCGCCGCACACGAGCTCGCCGGTGACGCGGCTGCGCGGGCCGCGCGCGCCGAGACCGTACTGCACGGTCTTGACCTGCATATCGAACCAGTTGGCCCAGAACGTGGAAAGGATTCCGCCATGATGCGTCATGTCGCGGTACCAGTCGGCAGCACCCTCCCAGACGCACAGCGCGGCAAGATGCGGCGGCTGCAGCGAAGCAACCTGCCATTGGTTGATCCCGTAGTAGGAAATGCCGTTGAGCCCGACTTTGCCGTCTGACCACGGCTGCACTCCAGCCCATTCGATGCATTGATAAAAGTCCCGCGTCTCGCGTGGCGAGAACGGATCGATATAGCCGGGCGAACGGCCGGCGCCGCGCGAATCGACGCGCACGCAAACATAGCCGTCGGGCACCCATTTCTCGGGGTCGACCACCTCCCAGCTTTGATATTTATTGCTCGAGCCACAGGCGACGTCGGGATGCTCCGCGACCATGCGCTGCCACGCGCTCGGATAGCCTTCCTGGAATGCAAGCCCCTTGGCATACGGACCGTAGCTGAGAATGACCGGACACGGTCGATCGACGAGCGGACGGAAGACGTCGGCTCGCAGCACGACTCCGTCGTCCATCGCGAGCGGCACGTCCCACTCGATGCGCATGCCGTCGCGAACTTCGCTGTGCATCGAATCCGTCATTTTTCTTCTGTGTTCACTTAGATCATATTCGAGCGCGCTAATTTGACTCGACCCGCAGCGCGTGTCAACTTAGCGTTCTCGTTTCGACTAACCGCAACCAGGAGAGCCCTTTGAAAATTGGAGTCGCCGGTACCGGCAAGATGGGCGCTGCGATCGCAAGCCGCTTGATGAGCCTTGGTCACGATATAACTGTGTGGAACCGCACCGCGGAGAAAACGAAAACGCTCGCGGCCGCCGGCGCAAAAGTCGCGGCGACTCCCACGCAACTCGCCGCCAGCTCAGATCTCATCATCAGTATTCTCACTAATGCAGCAGCAATCGCCGCCGCTTATCACGGCAAGGAAGGCCTGCTCGCGGACGACGTTGCCGGCAAGCTGTTTGTCGAGATGAGCACGGTGCGTCCCGAGACTGAAAAGGCGCTTGCGGCGAGCGTCCGGGAAAAAGGCGCGGCGCTAATCGACTGCCCAGTCGGCGGCACGGTCGGGCCCGCGCTAGGCGGCAAACTCTTCGGTTTCGTCGGTGGCGAGACCGCCGACGTCGCGCGTGCGAAACCGGTTCTCGACCAGATCTGCCGCCGCGTCGAGCACGTCGGCACCGTCGGCGCCGGCGCGAGTATGAAGCTCGCAATCAATCTGCCGCTGCTCGTTTACTGGCAGTCGCTCGGCGAAGCGTTGTCGCTGTGTAAACCGCTCGGTCTCGATCCGGCGCGTCTGGTGGATATCATTTCCGATACGTCGGGCGCGCCGAATGTTCTGAAGGTGCGCGGCGCTTCAGTCGTCGCCGCACTTCGCGGCGAGGACACCGGTCCGATCACGTTCGACGTCGACTCGGTGCGCAAAGATCTGCAAACCATGGTGGAAGAGGGAAAGGCGCTCGGTCGCACACTGCCGGTGGTCGAACGCGCCCTCGAGTGCTTCGATCAGGCGGCGCACGAAGGCCTGGGTGCAAAGGACTGTGCGATGCTGTCTGTGAGCTGGGCGCGGCGCGCTGGCGACTGAACGACGGCAATCATCACGATTGCCCTT
>DASYSI010000237.1:0-29428 GCA_036003485.1 Burkholderiales bacterium
ATTCAGCGCAATTCGACCGTCTTGCCACCGATCGTAATGCGCTCCGCGCGCATTTCCTCCGGCTTGTTGCGGTTTGGATAGCCTACGACCACGGCCTGCGTGCTGTTCTTCAGCATGTCCGAAGGCAATCCCCGGTTTTCCATGCGCGAAGGCGGCGCCAGCACCACCAGCCATGTCTTTCCGGGTGCCTGCAGCCTGATATGGCCGTGCGGGTGCTCGTAGCCGGATTCGACGATGGTCCCGGAAACGTTAACAACGTGGGCAGAGTCGTATTCCGACCAGCCATGGTGGGCATGAGCGGCGGCACTGACGGTAAATGTCGCGAGAATTGCGGCGAGGCGGTAAAGCATGGAGTTCATATCGTATCCTGTCGGGGCGATATCGCCGTAAGATAGCCGTTCGGATCAACCGTCGCAAGCGTTCCCTTGCGTTCGCGAGTATCCCAAATTGCTGACGCAAGCGCCGCTAGCGCGAGCGCAATGCTAAAGCCTAAAGCAATATTTATTCCTAAAAACCCGCGAAACTCTGCGGAATGTCAGCCAGTCAAAACATTATTACGCCCGCCAAGCCGGGGAGCGGGTTCGTTTTGGTTTTGGGGTCTGCCCGGTCGATAACTTTGATGGAGGGCATTATGAACAAGCGTATCTGGCAACTTTTTGCATCTGCAATAACAGTTGCCTTGCTGAGCGCGGTCTATCCAGCATTTGCCGCGAGCGAGCCTGAGCAACTGGTGACGAAAGCGGAAGAGACGTTCAAGAACTTCCAGAACGATCCGCAGATGTCCTGGCTTCGCAGCCATCTCAATGCCGCGAAAGCGGTCATGATCGCGCCCGAAGTGCGGAAAGCTGGTTTCGTAGTCGGCGGTTCGGGCGGCCGCGCAGTATTGCTGGCGCGTGACAAGGAAACCGGCAACTGGTCAGGCCCGGCATTTTATACGATAGCCAACGCGAGCCTGGGCTTCCAGGCCGGCATCGAGAAATCGGAAGTCGTGATGCTGATAATGACGGAAAAGGGCCTCAACAGCCTGCTCAACGACCAACTTAAGTTGGGCGCCGATGCAAGCATCGCAGCCGGCCCGGTCGGCACGGGCGCCGAAAAAGGCATCACGACAGACGTCGTTTCATTCAGCCGGTCTAAAGGCATTTACGGTGGCGTGAACCTCGATGGTACGCTCGTGACCATAAACGACGGCTGGAACGCCAGGTTTTACGCTAAGGCGGTCACGCCGGTTGACATTCTGGTGCGGCATTCTGTGACCAATTACAATGCTCAAAAACTGCAAGACCAAATCGCACAAGCAGTCATCAAATAAGACCACGCTGGGCGCCGGCTGTCTCTGGTTCGTCCGGTAAGCAAACTAACTTTTATACGGTGCGGCGAGAGCGATTTACGCCGCATCGTATAAATTTGTTCGCTTGTCATCGGGAATGACGCCACGGCTCAGCTCCAGCATTGTAAGATTTATAACTCGGCAATTAGAAATATCCAAGATAGACTTCTACGCTTCGCTCGTGGTCAGTCGCGCTGCGGTTTTTCAAGGCGATCGGTAAAATGTCCTTAGGTTGAGCCGATTTCATTTTTCGAATCCGCTGGCGCCGATGAGCAAAAACGCAGTCAAACCGATGCGCGAAATCGTGGACGAAGTTTATCGTTCGGAATCGCGCCGCGTATTTGCCACGCTGATCCGCCTGCTTGGCGATTTCGATATCGCCGAGGAGGCGCTGCATGACGCTTTCAGGGCTGCGCTCGAGCAGTGGCCTCAGGATGGCGTACCCGCCAATCCGCGCGCATGGCTCGTATCGACCGGCCGCTTCAAGGCGATCGATGGCATACGCCGGCGCGCGCGATTCGACGCACTCGACGACGTTACCGCGCAGGTTGATGCACTCGCCGATGACGCGGCGATGCCGGACGGTGAGGCTATCGAGGACGACCGGCTGCGGCTGATATTCACCTGCTGCCATCCGGCGCTGCCGCCGGACGCGCAGGTCGCTCTGACGCTGCGCGAGGTGTGCGGCCTCACGACGGAAGAGATCGCGGCAGCGTTCCTAACCGGCGCGCCCACGCTCGCGCAACGCATCGTGCGTGCCAAAACCAAGATCCGCGACGCGAAAATCCCCTATTCAGTGCCGTCGCCCGACGAATTGCCGGAGCGCCTCGACAGCGTGCTGCGCGTGATCTACCTCGTATTCAACGAAGGTTACTCCGCATCGTCGGGCGACTCGCTAACGCGCCACGATGTGTCGGGCGAGGCGATCCGCCTCGCGCGGCTGCTCGTCGAACTGTTGCCGGAACCGGAGGCGATGGGGCTCCTCGCATTGATGCTGCTGCACGAATCGCGGCGCACGGCGCGCGCATCAAAGTCGGGCGACGTAGTACTGCTCGACGAGCAGGACCGCGCGCAATGGAACCGCGACTTCATCAAGGAAGGCATTGCGCTCGTCGAGCGCGCGCTGCCGCTGCGGCGGCCCGGGCCATATTGTTTGCAGGCCGCGATCGCGGCGGTACACGCCGACGCGCCCAACGCGGCGGCGACAGACTGGCGCGAAATCGTGGGGCTGTATGATTTGCTCGTCGCGGCCGAGCCGTCGCCGGTGGTCGAACTCAACCGCGCGGTCGCGGTGGCCATGCGCGACGGGCCCGCGGCGGGACTTACAATCGTCGATGCGCTGCTCGCGCGCGGCGACCTCGCGGATTACCGCTTGGCGCACGCCGCGCGCGCGGACCTGTGCCGGCGCCTCGCGAAAAACGCCGAGGCGCGGGAATCCTACCAACGCGCGTTGGCGCTAACTCGCCAGGAACCCGAGCGACGCTTTCTCGAACGGCGGCTGGCTGAATTAAATAAATAATCCGGCGGTTGTCGAAATTGGCGCCGGCCGTTCGACTATTCGGTAAGAACGGCGGCGAAGCTGCCTGATGTTGATTGACACAAGGAGATAGAACCATGCGCTTCATGATGATCGTCAAAGCCACCCCGAACTGCGAGGCTGGCATCGTGCCGGACAAGCAAGTTCTGGCCGAAATGGGCAGGTACAACGAACAACTGACCAAGGCTGGCGCGCTGCTCGCGGTCAACAGGCTTGAGTCGAGTTCCAAGGGCGCGCGCGTCCATTACGCCAAAGGGAAGTTCAAGGTGACCGACGGACCCTTCGCCGAAACCAAGGAATTAGTCGGCGGCTTCTGGCTGATCGAGGCGAAGTCGCGGGACGAGGCCCTCGACTGGGCCAGGCGCATCCCCTTCCAGGAGGGAGAGGTCGAGGTTCGCCCGCTCTTCGAACTGACCGACTTCCCGGTCGATCCCGCGGAGAAACCCGATGGATGGCGGGAGAAAGAGGAGCAGTTCCGCGCGACCCGGCCCGTTAGGAAACCCGGCACGATGCGATTTCTGGGTTTGCTCAAGGCCGACCAGGAAACCGAGAAGGGCGTCCTGCCGGACGAGAAATTCCTGACCGCGATGGGAGCGTTTTTCGAGGAAGGGACGAAATCGGGCGTAATTCTCTCGGGCGAAGGGCTGCAGCCGAGTTCGCAGGGCTTTCGGGTTCGGTACGCCGCGAAAAAACGCACAGTGACCGATGGCCCCTTTGCGGAGACCAAGGAGTTGATCGCCGGCTACGCGATCATCCAGGCCAGTTCGCAGGCCGAAGCGATCGAATGGACCAAGCGATTCGTGAAGGTTGACGCCCCGGGACGCCACGGCGCCCAGAGCGAATGTGAACTTCGCCGGATGTTCGACCTCGAGGAATTCGCGGCCAACTCTGCCGAGCAGCCGGGCAGTCGGCGACAGGTCGAACAGCGCCTGCACAACAGCAGCGGACTATAGGAGACATGACCATGCGATTCATGATCATAGTGAAAGCCACCAAGGACTCGGAAGCCGGCGTGATGCCGGACGAAAAGCTGCTGAAGGACATGATGAAATACAACGAGGATCTCATCAAAGCCGGGGTCATGCTCGCGGGCGAAGGGCTGCATCCGAGTTCGAAGGGCGCCCGCGTCAAATTTTCGGGCAAGAATCGCACGGTCGTCGACGGCCCGTTCGCGGAAACGAAAGAGTTGATCGCCGGCTACTGGATGTGGAACGTGAAATCGCGTGAAGAAGCGATCGAGTGGGTCAAGCGCTGCCCGAACCCGATGCCCGGCGACTCGGAAATCGAAATCCGCCAGGTGTTCGAAAGCCCGGAGCTGACCGACAACCCGGAGATCCTGAACAAGGACGCCGAGCTGCGTGCGAAGTCCGCGAAAAACGCCGGCCGCTGAACAGAAGACCGCGGCTCGTACCGCAACGAACTCCCACATCAAAGGAATCGACATGCATATCCAACAATATTTGTTTTTCGACGGCCGCTGCGAAGAAGCTATCGAGTTCTACAAGCAGGCGGTCGGCGCCAAGGTCGAGATGCTGATGCGCTTCAAGGATAGTCCCGAACCGCCGCAGCCCGGCTGCATGGCTCCGGGCTCGGAAAACAAGATTATGCACGCGTGCTTTAAAATCGGCGAAACGGCGGTGATGGCGTCCGACGGGCGCTGCGAAGGCAAGCCGAGCTTCCAGGGCTTCGCGCTGTCGCTGACCGTGAAAACCGAGGCGGACGCCGACCGCTACTTTGCGGCGCTCGGCGCGGGCGGACAAGTGCAGATGCCGATGGCCAAGACGTTCTTTTCACCGCGCTTCGGCATGGTTGCCGACCGCTTCGGCGTGTCGTGGATGGTCATCGTAATGCCGTAACGGCGGTAACCGCCCAACTCAAAGAGGATACATGTTCAAGAAAATTGCTCTCGTCATCGTCGTCATCATCGCCGGCATCCTGATTTTCGCCGCGACCAAACCCGACACCTTTGCCGTGCAACGCTTGATCAGCATCAAAGCGCCACCGGAAAAAATCTTCCCGTTGATCAACGATTTTAAACGCTGGGATGCGTGGTCGCCGTGGGAGAAAAAAGACCCGGCGATGAAACGAACCTACGGCGCGGTAACGAGCGGCAAAGGCGCCCACTACGGGTGGGAAGGCAATGGCGACGTCGGTCAGGGCAGCATGGACATCGTCGAGTCGGTACCCTCGTCGAAAGTCGCGCTCAAGCTCGATTTCGTGAAGCCGTTCGAAGGCCACAACACCGTCGACTTCACGCTCGTCCCGCAACGCGACACGACCCAGGTGACCTGGGCCATGAAAGGGCCCGCGCCGTTCATCACGAAATTAATGCAGGTGTTCTGCAACATGGACACCATGATCGGCAAGGATTTCGAAGCGGGCCTTGCAAGCATGAAGGCCGCAGCGGAAAAATAGGATTCAAGGAGAGTAAAGCATGAAGTACCTGTGCCTCATTTGCGCCGACACCATGATGGAACATATGTCGGAAGCAGCGGCAAAAAAACACTACGACGATTACCGCCTGTTCATCGAAGAGATCAGGCGCAGCGGCCACTACCTCGGCTGCAACCGCCTGCAGTTGGCCGCCACTGCGACCACGGTGCGCGTGCGCAACGGCAAGGTTGCTACGACCGACGGGCCGTTCGCGGAAACCAAGGAGCAGCTCGGCGGTTACTTCGTGATCGAAGCGAAGGACATGCAGGAAGCCGTCGGCATCGCGGCGCGAATTCCCGGCGCGTGGCATGGTTGCGTCGAGGTGCGGCCCGTCGCGGAAGACGCGCAGACGCTCAACGCTCTCGGCCTTGCGGCCACGGCGTAACGTTAACGATTAACCCATCAAGTTTCGGAGCCAGCCATGAAATATCTCTGCCTCGTATACCTCGATGAAAAGCGGCTCGACGAGCTGCCCGACGAAGATTGCGTGGACTTCGACGCCGGCATCCGCAAGACCGGCCAGTGCCTCGCGTCCGAAGCGCTGCAGTCGGTGCAGACCGCGACCACTGTGCGCATGCGCGGCGGCAAACTGTCGGTCACCGACGGGCCGTTCGCCGAAACCAAGGAACAGCTCGCCGGCTTCTACATGATAGAAGCGCGCGATCTCAACGAAGCGATCCAGGTCGCCGCCAAAATTCCACCCGCGCGCGTGGGCTGCGTCGAAGTGCGGCCGATCCGCCCGATCCGCGAGACCGTCGCGGCCAAAGCGCAGCAGGGCAAGAGCATCGCTTAAGGGAGAACATGATGAAACGAAAATCCACGTCCACGACAGGCAAAAAGAAGCCGGCAGCAGCGCGTGCAACCTCCGCGCGCGCGGTGACGCTGCTCATCGCGACGCGCAAAGGCGCCTGGTTGATGCACGGCGACGCGGCGCGCAAAAAATGGCGTGTCGACGGGCCGCACTTTCTCGGCCACGTCGTCAGCCAGCTCGCGCTCGACCCGCGCGACGGCCGCACGCTGCTAGCCGCTGCAAAAACCGGCCATCTCGGCCCGACGGTATTTCGTTCGACCGATCGCGGCCGCAGCTGGAAGGAAGCTAGGCGCCCGCCCGCGTTTGCGAAGGCGCCGGAAGGCGAACAAGGCCGCGCGGTCGATCACACGTTCTGGCTCACGCCGGGCCACCGTGACGAAACAGGCGTCTGGTATGCGGGAACTTCGCCGCAAGGACTATTCCGCTCGGACGACGGCGGCGTCACGTGGGATCCGTTCTCGTCGATCAATGACGACATGCAGTACCGCAAATGGATGGGCACGGTGCAGGACGGCACGCCGGACGGCCCAAAACTGCACTCGATCATCGTCGATCCGCGCGACTCCGCGCACATGGTTTTCGGCATGTCAGGCGGCGGCGTGCACGAGTCGAAGGACGGCGGCAAGTCGTGGCGAGTCATCATAGACGGCATGGAAGTGGTCGAGGGCTTCAACTTCGACCGCGCCGATCCGACGTTTCACGATCCGCATTGCGTGCGGATTTGTCCGAGCAATCCGGACCGCCTGTACCAACAGAACCATTGCGGCATCTACCGGCGCGACGGCGCCGGCGCGTGGGTGCGCATCGGCAACAACATGCCGAAGAAAGTCGGCGACATCGGCTTTCCACTCGTGGTGCACCCGCGCGACGACAACGCGGTGTGGGTATTTCCGATGGACGGCACGACGGTGTGGCCGCGCACGAGCCCGGACGGCAAACCCGCGGTGTACACGACGCGCAACGGCGGCAAGACCTGGCAGCGTCTCGACGCGGGTTTACCTGCGAGCCAGGCGTGGTGGACTGTGAAGCGCCAGGCGATGACCGGCGACACGCAGGATCCCGTGGGCCTCTACTTCGGCACAACCAGCGGCGAACTGTGGATGAGCCGCGACGAAGGCCGCAAGTGGAACTGCATTGCACAGCATCTTCCCGAGATCTACGCCGTCGAAGCGGCTCTATTGGATTAGGCGGTAACGATGAAAGTGCTGATACCCGGCGCGTTGCGCTCGTATACCGAGCGCGGTGAAGTCGAGGTCAGCGGCGCCACGCTCGGCGCCCTCCTCGCTGAACTCGACGCGCGCTATTCCGGGATTCGTTTCCGGATCATCGACGAGCAGGACCAGATACGGCGGCACATCCGGTTATTCGTCAACGGCGAGCAGGTGCGCGACCTGGCGCAGCCGCTCAACGCAAAAGACGAGCTCGTCATCGTACAGGCTTTGAGCGGCGGTTGATTAAAACCCAAACAACACATTAAAAGGAGAGTTCATATGCGATACGTAGACGGATTTGTTGTGCCTGTTCCGAAAAAAAACATGCAAGCCTACCGCCGCATGGCTTTGAAGGCGGGCAAGGTCTGGCGCGAGCACGGCGCGCTCGAGTACGTCGAGTGCGCGGCCGACGACGTGAAGCCAGGCAAACTTACGTCGTTCCCGCAAAGCGTCAAGCTTAAACCCGGCGAGACCGTCGTTTTCTCATGGATCGTATACAAGTCGCGCGCTCACCGGGACCGCGTCAATGCCAAAGTAATGAAAGACCCGCGCCTGGCAAGCATGATGAATCCAAAGACCATGCCTTTCGACGGGAAGCGCATGTTCTGGGGCGGTTTCAAAGTCATGTTCGACTTGTAGCAGGATCGCGCGCCGTTTCGACAGCGACAGGATCGTCGCGATGTGGGGCTGCGCACATCAAACTCCAAAGACGGCGCGCGCAGATGGCTGTTACTTCCTGCGCCCTCCGGCAACCAGCAGCACGACACCCAGCGCAATCGCGCCGCCGCCGAGCCAGACCGGAACGTTGACAGTTTCTTTCTCTTTGACCGACAGCTCGATCGGGCCGATCTTCGCCTGATGCGTTTCCTTGGTGTAACTGAATTGGCCGTACGCAAGGCTGAGAGCACCCGCAATAATCAGCACGATCGCGACAATTTGGGTTGTATTCATTTGTCCTCCTTGATTGGTGGTTGCGGTCAGAATAATAGCCTTTATTCGTTGTGGTTTTCTAACAAGGTTCAACGTCTCCCTCCACGCTGCGCAATCCCCCACGACATTGTCGGACGGCGGGTGACCTTTGTGTCGGCCTCTTGATTCAGACCGTTACACCCCCAACATAACCGACCTAGCGATTTAGGGTCAATTACGACGAATGCTTCGACTCTACATTATTACCGCACTGCTGCACCTGTATGTCGGATCGCGCCTGCTTCCTGCGCTGCAGCCCTTTGGAACACCCCCGGTCGCGGCGCTCGCTGTCTGGCTCGTCGCATCGGCAGCATTGATCCCGTTTGCCTTTCGTGCGCGGCGAACCGGCGTGCGGCGGCTTTCGCTTGGGCTCGCCTGGGCGGGCCTGATTGCAATGGGCTCGTTGTCTTCGCTGTTTGTGCTCACGGTCATTCGCGACATCGCGCTTGCCGGCTTCCTGACGCTGAGCCGATTCGTTGCCGACGTCGGGCTGCTCCAGCAATTCCACGACTGGAGCGCGGTGGCAGTGCCGATACTAGCAGGCCTCTTTTCGGGCGTTGGCTTCATCAATGCACGCCGGCGCGCGGAGGTGCGTTCGGTCGACGTCCCGATCGTAAATCTGCCGGCTTCTGTGCACGGCTTTACGATCGCGCAAATCAGCGACGTCCACGTCGGCACGACGATCAAAGGGAATTATCTGAACGCAATTGTGGACGCAGTGAACGAGCTGAATGCCGACATGATCGCGGTCACCGGCGATCTGGTCGATGGCTCAGTCGCAAACCTCGCCCCGCACACCGAATCATTGTCGCGGCTGTCGGCGCGCCACGGTGCCTTCTTCGTCACGGGAAATCATGAGTATTACTCGGGCGTACGCAGCTGGGTGGCGGAGATCCGCCGTCTTGGCTTGCACGTGCTGATGAACGAACACGTCGTGCTGAAACACGAAGGCGCGGAGCTTGTCGTCGCGGGCGTCACCGATTTCAATGCCCATCATTTCGACCCGTCGCACCAGAGCGACCCGGCCGGCGCGATTGCTGGCGCGCCGCGCGATGCGGCCGTCAACATCCTGCTCGCGCACCAGCCGCGATCGGCGTTCGCAGCGCAGGCCGCCGGCTACGATCTGCAGCTTTCCGGCCACACGCACGGCGGTCAGTTCCTGCCATGGAATTTCTTCGTGCGGCTGCAGCAGCCGTTTACCGCGGGTCTGCACCGGCTCGGCAAGCTTTGGGTGTACGTGAGCCGCGGCACCGGTTATTGGGGCCCGCCCAAGCGCCTCGGCGCGCCGTCGGAAATTACCATGCTGCGGCTGGTGCCCGCGTAGCTTTTCTTTCCATTCTGCTAATCAGCCTTGACCGTGCGTCCCGCCGCCCACTCGCGCAACTCTTCGACTTTCTCCGCCATCACCACCGACAGCGGCCGCGTGCGGCCGATTTCGGCGAGCACGTGCGCGGTGACCAGCGGTTTCTTTTCCGCCAGCGCTTCGTAAATCGCGGCGACCACCGTCTGCTCGATTTCGGCACCCGCAAAACCCTCGGCGGCGAGCGCGAGCTGCTTCAAGTCGAACAGCGCGGGGTCGAGCTTGCGTTTCTTCAGATGGATGCGATAGATTTCTTCGCGCGTCGCTGCGTCAGGCAAATCGACGAAAAATATTTCGTCCACGCGCCCTTTGCGCAAAAGCTCGGGCGGCAGTTGCGACACATCGTTGGAAGTCGCGACGAGGAAGGTGCGCGATTTACGCTCGGCCATCCACGTCAGCAGCGTGCCGAGCACACGCCGCGATACGCCACCATCGCCTCCGCCCGTATCAGACGCCAATCCCTTTTCGATCTCATCGATCCATAGCACGCACGGCGCCATCGTGTCCGCCTGCTTCAGCGCCTGGCGCAGGTTGCGCTCGGTTTCGCCGTGAAATTTGTTGTACAGCACCGCGAAATCGAGCCGCATCAGCGGCAGGCCCCACGAGCCGGCAATCGCTTTCGCGGCCAGGCTCTTGCCCGCGCCTTGCACGCCCAACAGCAGCACGCCCTTCGGCGCATCGACGCCATATTTCCCCGCGTCAGCGGTAAATGCGGGCCGCCGCAGATCGAGCCAACGCTTGAGGTTTTTCAACCCACCGACATCGGCGAAAGTGCCGCTGTCGATTTCGAAATCTAGCAGTCCGCTGTCGCCCAGCGACTCGCGCTTGAAGCGCAGCACCCGGTGAATGTCTTCGATGGTGATCGCATTGTCGTCGCGAATCGCCTGCCGGATCAGGCGCTGCGCGTCGTCTAGGCACATCCCCGACAAATGCTGCACCAGCAATTCGAGCGCGTGCTGCTCGCCTTTCACCGGCGTGCCGTTCTCGCGCTCCCATAATTGCGCTTCCGACTTGATGAGTTCGCGAATTTCATTTGCGGTCGGAAGCGGCAGCGAGAATCGCGCGCTCATGCGCTGCAGGTCGGGAGGAATCTCGATCTCCTGGCCGAGAAACACGAGCGTGCGAGCGGTCTTGTAGTATTCCTGCGCAATTTCTTTGACCAGGCGCACGTTGACGGGATCCTCGAAATACGGCTGCGCGTCGAGCATGGTGTAGATGCCGTTCTGCGGCGTCTTGTCGATATGACGCAGCGCCGCCTGAAATTCGTACGTCTGCGTGATCACGTCGGTGCGCGGGACGCGGCGGATGCCGTCGGCGATGCTCCAGACGAAAAGCGGCCAGCCCTCGAGATTGGCGACTCGCTCGAGAAGCTGCATCATGCGCACTTCTTCGCCGGTTTCAACCAGCACCAGCGGAAAACGCGATTTGATGATCAAGGCCAGGTCGTGGAGGTTATCGGCCACGCGCTTCTCCCAGGCGTGCCAGCAGCTTGTCGTGGATGCCGCCGAAGCCGCCATTACTCATGATCAGCACGTGGTCGCCGGGCTGCGCTGCGGCGGCGATTCCCGCAACCAGCTCCGGAATGCCGCTGTAGATTTCGGCTTTCGTGCCGAGCGGCGCGAGCGAGGCGGCCGGATCCCAGGTGAGCCCGGCGCTGTAACAGAACACGCGGTCGGCATCAGCAAGGCTCGCCGCGAGCGCGTCTTTCATCACGCCCAACTTCATCGTGTTCGAGCGCGGCTCGAGCACAGCGAATATGCGTACCGGCTGAGCCGAATGCGCGAGCTTGCCGCGCAGCCCGGCGAGCGTGGCGCGGATCGCGGTCGGATGGTGCGCAAAGTCATCGTAAACGGTGACCCCTTTGACAGTGCCGCGCAGTTCGAGCCGGCGCTTTACGTTTTCGAAAGCGCTCAGCGCTTCGATCGCCAGCGCCGGCGCGACACCAGCATGCCGCGCGGCGGCGATTGCAGCGAGCGCGTTCTGTTGATTGTGCACGCCGAGGAGATCCCACTTCACCTCACCTTGCGGCTCGCCATTAAAACTCACCGTAAATCGTCCGTCGCCTGCCTGCGGACCAGCCAGCCAGCCGCCGGCGGCGGCGAAGCGCTCGACCGGCGTCCAGCAGCCGCGGTCCAACACGCGCTCGAGGTTGGCATCGGCGCCATTAGTGACGATCAGGCCGTTCGAAGGCACGGTTCGCACCAGATGGTGAAACTGGGTTTCGATCGCCGCGAGATCGGGAAAAATGTCGGCGTGATCGAACTCGAGATTGTTGAGAATCGCGGTGCGCGGCGAATAGTGCACGAACTTCGAGCGCTTATCGAAGAACGCCGTGTCGTACTCGTCGGCCTCGATCACGAAGAAAGGCTCAGCTCCGATGCGCGCCGAAATACCGAAATTTTCGGGCACTCCGCCAATCAGAAAGCCCGGCCTGAGACCCGCGTGCTCGAGCATCCACGCGAGCATGGCACTCGTCGTGGTCTTGCCGTGGGTGCCCGCAACCGCGAGTACCCGCCTGTCGCGCAATACGTTTGCGGCAAGCCACTGCGGCCCCGAGATATAAGGCAGCCCGCGATTAAGGATTTCCTCCATCAGCGCGTTGCCGCGTGCGACCACGTTGCCAATCACGAACACGTCGGGTTCGAGTTCGATCTGATCCGCGCCAAAACCTTCGATCAACTCGATGCCCTGCGCCACGAGCTGCGTGCTCATCGGCGGGTACACATTCGCATCGCATCCGGTCACGGTATGACCCGCGGCTTTCGCGATCGCCGCAATCCCGCCCATGAATGTGCCGCAGACGCCGAGAATGTGAATGTGCATTAAGCAGGCGGTGATTCCAGCGGAATATCGGGCAGCGCAGCCGAACGCGTGCCGGCGAGCGGCCGGTTGTCTGCGGCATGATAGGTAAACACCAGCGAGAACTTCGTGTCCGACGTGCGGTTGCTGCCGGCCGCGTGCAGCAGGCGGCAGTGGAAAAACAGCGTATCGCCGGGCTCGAGCTCGACACGCCGCTGGGTCTGGATCAACGACTGGTTTGGCTCGAGCTCGGGACGCAGGAACAGCGCAGCATCGAGCTGCTCAGGCTTGAACTCCATCCGATGCGTGCCCGGCAGCACCAGCAGGCAGCCGTTCTCGAAAAATTCGCGTCCGAGCGCGATCCATACTGAGATCAGCTCGGGACGCTCGAACGACCAATAGCGTATGTCCTGGTGCCAGTTCGTGTGACTGCTATAGCTCGGGTTCTTGGTCATCACGCAGTTATGGTGCGATTGCGAAAGCTCGACGCGCGACCCGATCAGCTGCTGCAGACGTGACGCAATGGCGGGGGCGGTCGCCCAGCGCGCGAACGCCGGATCGCGCGCGTAGGCCTGCAGCAGGCGGCGCACGGTCCTGCCGCCGGGCGCATCGAGCGAGGCTGGCGCGCCCGGATAGCGGGTGTCGGCCTCATACTCAAGCGGTGCAATCTGCGCATCGAGGTGATGCTGCGCGATGGCTTTGTTCGCCGCACACTCGTCACGTCCCGCGAGCGCGCGCGCGACGAGATAGCCGTCGGCCTCGAACCGCTTGAGCTCAGCCGCGGAAAACGCAGTGCCGGTGACGCGGGTCGAGGTGTGATCAGTCATCGGCGCTATCCCCGAGTTGCGGCAACCGAAGTCAGGCAGCGACCGGCGCCGGTTCGATCTCGAGCGCTTCGTCGTAGCCGAGATACGGCGCGAGCCAGCGCTCGACCGCGGCGAGCGGCATGTCCTTGCGCCGCGCGTAGTCCTCGACCTGGTCGCGTCCGATCTTGCCGACGGCGAAGTACTGAGATTGAGGGTGCGCCAAATAAAATCCGCTGACCGACGATGCCGGAAGCATCGCATAGCTCTCGGTCAGGATGATGCCGGTGTCGGACGCGCGCAGCAGGTCGAACAACGCGCCTTTCTCAGTGTGATCGGGACACGCCGGATAACCCGGCGCCGGCCGGATGCCGCGGTACTGTTCGTTGATGAGCGCATCGTTGTCGAGCGCCTCGCCTTTCGCGTAGCCCCACAACTCGCGCCGCACGCGCTTATGCAGAAGCTCGGTAAATGCCTCGGCGAGCCGGTCCGCGAGCGCTTTCAGCATGATCGCGTTGTAGTCGTCGTGCTCGTCTTCGAACGCCTTGACGCGTTTGTCGATACCGATTCCGGCAGTAACCGCGAACGCCCCGCAGTAATCGCGCACGCCCGTGTCTTTCGGTGCGACGAAATCGCCGAGACACAGATTCGGGTTGCCGGTGGGCTTTTTATTCTGCTGGCGCAGGTTATGCCAGGCCATCAGGACGCGGTCACGCTTGTCGCTGGCGTAAATCTCGATATCCTCGCCGTGGTTCACGCTGTTCGCGGGGAACAATCCAAACACGCCGTTTGCCTGCAGCCATTTGCCATCGATAATTTTCTTGAGCATCGCTTTCGCGTCAGCGAACACTTTGCCTGCCTCGACGCCGACGACCGCGTCGTCGAGTATTTTCGGAAATGATCCGGCGAGCTCCCACGTCTGAAACAGCGGTCCCCAGTCGATATATTCGGCAATTTCGGCGAGATTGTAGTTCTTGAGCTGCTTGACGCCGATGAAACCCGGCTTCTCCGGCGCGTACGCGCTCCAGTCGGTTTTGAACCGGTTCGCGCGCGCCGCCGCGAGCGTGATCAGCTCGGGTCCCTTCTTGCCGGCATGCTGTGCGCGCACTTTGTCATAGTCCTCGCGCAGCTCGTCGAGATATTTGCGGCGTGAAGTCTCGTCATCGGCGAGCAGGTTACTGCACACCGTTACGCTGCGCGAGGCATCGGGAACCCACACGGTCGGCCCGTTGGTGTAGCCCGGCGCGATCTTCACCGCGGTATGCGTGCGCGAAGTTGTTGCGCCGCCGATCAGCAGCGGCACGCTGAATCCCTGGCGCTGCATCTCGCGCGCGACGTTAGCCATCTCCTCGAGCGACGGGGTGATCAGCCCCGACAAACCTACGATATCGACTTTTTCCGCGCGCGCCATGTCGAGTATCTTCTGATACGGCACCATCACGCCCATGTTGATGACTTCGTAATTGTTGCACTGGAGCACGACCGATACGATGTTCTTGCCGATGTCGTGCACGTCGCCCTTGACGGTGGCGATCACGATCTTACCTTTGGGCTTGGAATCGCCGAGCCTGGCTTTTTCGGCTTCGATATAAGGAATGAGGTGCGCGACCGCCTGTTTCATCACGCGCGCGGACTTGACGACTTGCGGCAAAAACATCTTGCCCGCGCCAAACAGGTCGCCGACCACGTTCATGCCGTCCATCAGCGGACCTTCGATCACGTGGATCGGGCGTCCGTCCGCCTTTTCTACCTTGAGGCGCGCCTCCTCGGTGTCCTCGATGATCCACTGCGTGATGCCGTGCACCAGCGCGTGCGCGAGCCGCTTTTCGACCGGATCGTGGCGCCATTCGAGCGTCTGTTCGATTTTCGCGTCGCCCGCTTTCAGCGTGCCGGCGAACTCGATCATGCGTTCGGTCGCGGCATTCGGGCCGGCGTCGGGGACATCCTTGGGACGCCGGTTCAGCACTACGTCTTCCGCGCGCTCGCGAAGCTCGGGTTCGAGATCGTCGTACACACCGATCATGCCCGCATTGACGATGCCCATTGTCATGCCGGCCTTGATTGCGTGGTACAGAAATACCGTGTGTATCGCTTCGCGCGCAGGATCATTGCCGCGGAACGAGAAGCTTACGTTTGACACGCCGCCGCTCACCTTGGCGCGCGGCAGGTTATCCCGTATCCAGCGCGTCGCCTCGATGAAATCCACCGCGTAGTTGGTGTGCTCCTCGATGCCGGTGGCGATCGCGAAAATGTTGGGATCGAAAATGATGTCTTCGGGCGCAAAGCCGACGCGCTGAGTGAGCAGATCGTACGCGCGCTTGCAGATTGCAGTCTTGCGCTCGAAGGTGTCGGCCTGGCCCTGCTCATCGAAAGCCATGACGATCACCGCCGCGCCATAGCGTCTGCACAACCGCGCCTGGCGCAGGAACTCGGCTTCGCCTTCTTTCATGCTGATCGAATTGACGACCGACCTGCCCTGCACGCATTTGAGCCCCGCCTCGATTACCTCCCATTTCGAAGAGTCGATCATGACCGGCACGCGCGCAATGTCGGGCTCGGTCGCCACCAGATTCAGGAAGCGCACCATCGCCGCTTTTGAATCGAGCATGGCTTCGTCCATGTTGACGTCGATCAACTGCGCGCCGTTTTCGACCTGCTGGCGCGCGACCGCCAGTGCTTCGTCAAACTTTTCGTTGAGGATCAGGCGTGCGAATGCTTTTGACCCGGTCACGTTGGTGCGTTCTCCGACGTTGACAAAGAGCGAAGTCTCATCGATGTTCATCGCCTCGAGTCCCGACAGCCGCAGCTTGTGATCGGGCGCGGGAACCGCGCGCGGTGGCAGCGCTTTCACCGCTTGCGCAATCGCGCGTATATGTTCCGGGGTTGTACCACAGCAACCGCCCGCGACGTTCACATAGCCTTGTTGCGCAAATTCCTGCAGCAGCGACGACGTGATTTCAGGCGTTTCGTCGAATCCGGTATCGCTCATCGGATTGGGCAGGCCTGCATTCGGATACACGCAGACGTACGTGTCGCACAGCTTCGAGAGCTCGGCGATATACGGCCGCATCAATGCCGCCCCGAGCGCGCAGTTGAGCCCGATGGTGACGGGCCTCGCATGGCGCACTGAATTCCAGAATGCTTCGACCGTCTGACCCGACAGAATGCGCCCGGAGGCATCGGTGACGGTGCCGGAGATCATCAGCGGGAAATGCTTACCGCTTTCCTCGAAGAACTGGTCGATCGCGAACAGCGCCGCCTTCGCGTTCAGCGTATCGAAGATGGTTTCGACGAGGAACAGGTCGACGCCGCCTTCGGCGAGGGAGCGCGCCTGCTCGAGATAGGCCGCCACGAGCTCATCAAAGGTAACATTGCGCGCGCCCGGATCGTTGACATCGGGCGAGATGGATGCGGTCTTCGGCGTCGGGCCGAAGGCGCCGGCGACGAATCGCGGCGCCTCGGGCCGGGCGAATTTCGCACACGCCGCGGCGGCGAGTCTCGCCGCCGCGACGTTCATCTCCTGCGCGAGATGCTCCATGTGGTAGTCGGCCTGCGCGATCCGCGTCGCGCCGAACGTGTTGGTCTCGATGATGTCGGCACCCGCGGCCAGGTATTGCTCGTGGATCTCCTGGATCACCTGCGGCTGCGTCAGCACCAGGAGCTCATTATTGCCTTTGATGTCGTGCGCGAAGTCCGCAAAGCGCGACCCGCGATATTGCGCCTCGCCCAACTTGTAGCGCTGGATCATGGTGCCCATTGCGCCGTCGAGAATGACGATGCGCTCTCGCATCAAGTCGGTTAGCGTGTGTGAACGGTTCATACGAAAGCAAAAATAAAAAACCCGATCCACGGGTCGCCGATCGGGTCACGCCGCTTAGCAGGATTTATGAATATCCGGCCGGATGTGTCATCACAGGCCCGGCTGCGCCCTGCAAGCAGTGCTCAAAATCGGCGCAGAATTAGAAGGTTACGCGTCGAAGCGCGGATTGTCAATCAGGGCAGAATCGAGAACGTTGCGACGTTAGCTAAAAGCGAATCCTGACGTTTCGCGTCGATCTAGATTGCTCAAGTCAACTCAGGCTGACGCCCAGCACTTTGCCCACGAGATACGTGACGCCGCCAGCGGCAGCGCCGATCGCGAGCATGCGCAAACCGCTGATCAATGCGCTGCGTCCGGTGAATAACGATAACGTCGCGCCGACGGCAAACAGCGCAAGCGCAGTAACCGCGATCGCAGCGGGCAAACTCGCGCTGCGCAGTCCCAACAAGAACGGCAGCAGCGGAACCACGGCGCCGATTGCGAATGAGACAAACGACGACAGTGCCGCGCCGGATGGCGAGCCGAGCTCGGCGGGATTTAAGCCCAGCTCTTCGCGGGCGAGCGTATCAAGCGCGTGCTCGCGGTCGGCGATCATGCTGTCGGCAAGATGCTTGGCTTCGGCGGGCACCATTCCGCGTGCCGCGTAAATCAACGCGAGCTCGTTGGCTTCTTCTTCCGGATATTGGTCGAGCTCTTCGCGTTCGAGTCCGATCTGATATTCGTACATTTCGCGCTGTGAACGCACCGATACGTATTCGCCCGCAGCCATCGAGAAAGCGCCGGCGACGAGCCCTGCGACTCCGCTCAACACGATCACGGCATTGTCGGCGCTGGCCCCCGCAACTCCCATGATCAGGCTCGCGTTGGATATGAGACCATCGTTGACGCCGAACACGGCGGCGCGCAGATTGCCGGCGCTCGCCACGCCGCGGTGCCGATATTCCGGTCCCTGCACTGAAGGGCTCATGAAATGTCCGGGCACGTCCTTGGCATATATCGCCATCCCACGCACCTTCATTGCCGCCAGCATGGTGCGCAGCGGATACGGACCGAAACGCCGCACCAGCGCCGCGACGACTCGCGTGCGCAAATCGGGTACATAGCGCCCGGGCACACGCCCGCCCGACTTGCGCACCAGGTCAGCCCAGATAGACGCCTGTTTTTCGGCGGCTGCTGCAAGCTCGCGGAACAGGCTCTCACGCGGCGTCCCGGCTTCGCTTTCTGCAACGATCAAGTACAGGTATGCTGCCTGCTTTTCTTCTATCCAGTTGGAAATCTCATTCATGATGATTGCTTTGCGCGGGCAGGCTGATACAGATTCCGGCGCGTGCCGTGCGAAAATCCGTTGATTATAGACGACGCATGACTCGACTTGTGTCAACGCGCCCGGCGCGGCGCGCGGATTGACGGTTCGACGCATCTGGCATAGTCTGTTTGGGTCATTCGAATGCACGACGACGCGCGTGCACCAAAATAAGACATACAACCAGCGAGAAGAAACTTGAAGCGCGATTGGTTCCAACCGCTGCGAGCGAGAGATGCGCTGCTGCGTTTCGCACCGTGCAAGCCAGGTCTCAATTCCTGCCGGCCGCGCGCGGCAGCGATGGCCGCTCTGTCTTTATTCACGTCGTGGGCCGCCTGCGCGGCTGACCCGAAGGTCAGGGATCTTGCCGACCTATCTCTTGAGCAGCTGAGCAATATTGAAGTTACCTCGGTGTCCAGACGCGCGGAGCGGTTGCAGGATGCTGCTGCTTCCATATTTGTCATTACGGCGGACGACATTCGTCGCTCCGGCGTCAGCAGCCTGCCCGAAGCGCTGCGTCTGGCGCCGAATCTTCAGGTTGCGCGCGTTTCTGCGAACTCGTATGCGATCAGCGCGCGCGGTTTCAACAATGCGATTGGCAACAAGCTGCTGGTGCTTATCGATGGACGCACCGTTTACACGCCGTTATTCTCGGGAGTCTTCTGGGACTCGCAGGACGTGATGCTAGAGGACGTCGAGCGCATCGAGGTGATCAGCGGGCCGGGCGCGACACTGTGGGGCGCCAACGCGGTGAACGGAGTGATTAACGTAATCACGCGTCCCGCAGGCGAAACTCAGGGCACGCTGCTTGCCGCGGGAGGCGGCAACCAGACCAAGGGCGGCGCGGCGCGTTATGGCGGCGAAATGAGCTCGGGAGGTCATTATCGCGTCTACGGTCAGTACTTCGACCGCGCGAATACCGAGCATGCCAACGGCACTTCGGTTTTCGACGACTGGAATTCAGGCCGCATCGGATTCCGCGCCGACTGGGGCGGGACCGCGCGTGGCTTTACGATGCAGGGCGACGCGTACCGCGGAGAACTCGACCAGGCGCTTCCCGGTACACAGCGAATTTCAGGCGTGAATCTGCTCGCGCGCTGGAACCGGCAGCTCGCCGAGAATTCGAGCGTGCGCGTGCAGGCTTACTATGACCGCACGGAACGCACTCAGCCCGGCACGTTTGCGGAACACCTCGATATCTTCGACCTCGAATTCCAGCATACGTTGCGGCCGGCGGCTTCGCACCATCTGCTGTGGGGCGGAGGCTATCGCTATGCATTCGACCGCGTCGACAACAGCGCGGCGCTGGCGTTTCTGCCGGCCGATCGCAATTTGCGCTGGGCGAATGTGTTCGTTCAGGACGAGATCGCGCTCGCACCCGATCTGGATCTGACGCTCGGCGTCAAAGCCGAAAGCAATGTCTACACCGGCGTCGAATGGCTGCCGAATGCGCGCCTGGCGTGGAAGGCCGCCGCCAATCATCTGCTATGGGGCTCGGTTTCACGCGCGGCACGCGCGCCCTCGCGTCTCGACCGGGACTTATTTTCGCCAGCCAAACCGCCGTTTTTGCTCGCCGGCGGACCCAACTTCCAGTCCGAAGTTTCAAAGGTGTTCGAGCTTGGCTATCGCTCGCAGCCGATGAGCGCGGTATCGTATTCGATCACCGCGTTCCATCACATTTACGATCGCCTGCGCAGCCTGGAACCTGCGCCGGGCGGCGGTCTCGTGATCGACAACAAGATCGATGGCACCGGCAACGGCGTCGAAGCGTGGGGCAGCTATCAGGCTACGCAAGCATGGCGGCTGAGCGCCGGGTTGCTCGAATTGCGGCAGCGGCTCGCGTTGAGATCGGACAGCCTCTCAACGCAAGGCGTTGCCGCAGAAGGCAACGATCCGAAGCACCAATGGATGCTGCGCTCGTCGCTCAACCTTGGCCGCGCGTACGAGCTCGATATGACGGTACGCCACGTGAGCGCGCTTCCCAGTCCGCTTGTTCCCGCTTACACCGCGTTTGACGCGCGTCTGGGATGGCGCGTGAGCCGCGACTTAGAGTTGTCGCTGACGGGACAGAACCTGTTCGGACCGGCGCACATCGAATTCGGCAATCCGGCCACCGCGAGCCTCGTCGAGCGCAGCGTGTTTCTCAAAGCCTTGTGGCGCATGTAAGCGACGCGCAGAATCACGAGGATGCTTCAGATGATCAACTTGAAGAGCGCGCCGCTCCGGCGATGGAGGCAGCTCGCGTCCGCATGGCTCGCGCTCATTGCTATCGCCGCGGTGTTTCCAGCCGCAGCCCAGTCCGACGGCGATGCTGCGGTGCTCGAACGGCGCGTCAAAGCGACATTCCTGTACAAATTCCTGAGTTACGTCGAATGGCCTGAGAACGCGCTTCCGAAACCGAACACGCCGTTTACGATCGCGGTGATCGGCGATGATGCGCTTGCGGCAGAGCTCGCGGAGTTTGCGGGCGGGCGCGCCACCGAAGGTCGCAGCGTAGTCGTCAGGAAAGTCAATGACCCCGGGGAAGCGGCATCCGCTCACATTCTGTTCGTCGCGCGCGGCGAGAATCCGCGATTGTCCCAGCTAGTCAAGGCGACACAATCGAAACCGGTGCTGATCGTGACTGAGTCCGATGGCGCACTGGCATCCGGAAGCATGATCAATTTCGTCGTGAGCGGGGGGCGCGTCCGGTTCGAAATCTCGGTCGATGCCGCAGACAGGAGGCAGCTCAAGTTGAGTTCGCGCCTGCTCACGGTCGCATTAAACGTGCGTGTAGGGACACCCTGAGTGCTATTGAAGGGGACACGATCCGTTCGCCACAAACTCCTGCTGGTCGTGCTGGCAGCCACGCTCGCGGCGCTTCTGGTCACCGGCGGATCGATGATGTTCTACGATCTTCGTACCTACCAGCAAACGTGGGTAAACGATCTTTCGACGCAGGCAGACATACTCGGGCGCGCGAGCGCGCCGGCACTCACATTCAACGATCCGAAAACGGCCCAGGAAAATCTGTCTCTACTCAAAGTAAGGCCGCAGATATCGGCGGCGGCGATTTATACCGCCCGCGGCGTGCTGTTCGCGAGCTACGTGCAAAGCGGCATTGTCGATCCGCAATTGCCGGCTCTGCCTGACGCCGACGGCTCGCGGATCGACGGCAAAAATCTCGTAGTTTTCAAGCGTATTCTGGATAACAATGAGATTCTCGGCACGGTCTACGTGAAAGCCCGCTACGCGTTATTTGACCGCATCAAGGATTATCTCGGTATCCTGGTTATCGTCATGGTCGCGAGCTTGCTGGTTTCCGTGCTGTTGTCGTCGTGGATGAATTCAGTGGTGACTAAACCGATACTTGCGATCAGTGACGTCGCACGCAAAGTTATGGAAAGTAGAGACTTTACCCTGCGCGCCAGCAAGTCCACGGAGGACGAAATCGGCTACCTGGCGGACGGATTCAACGGCATGCTTGCCGAAATAGGCCATAGGGCCGAAGTCATGGAACAGTCTAATCGCGCGCTCGAACACGAAATTGAGGAGCGCCGCGGAGTCGAGCAAGCCCTTCTCGTGAGCGAGCGGCGCAACCGCACGCTGATCGCGGCGAGCACCTCGATTGTGTGGAGCGCCGATGGAAAAGGGAATTTCTCTGAAGATCAGCCTTCGTGGTCGGCATACACCGGGCAACAACGCAGCGACTATCAAGGCTCGGGGTGGCGCACGGCGTTCGAAGCACACGATCGAAACGCCATAGAAATCGCGTGGGCACACGCAGTGAACGCCCCTGAGATGTTCGATCTCGAGTTGCGGCTGTGGCACGGCAAGTCGGCGCGACACCGTTATGTCAGCGTCAGAGCGGTGCCGGTCATGGAATCATCGGGAATCGTGAGCGGATGGATCGGGACCGTGAATGACGTGGACGATCAGCGGCGGGCTGAGGATGAGCTGCGTCAACTCAATGTCGAACTCGAGCGCCGGGTAACTGCGCGGACCGCGGAGCTCGAGTCGGCGAACAGCGAACTGGAAGCTTTTAGCTACTCGGTTTCGCATGACCTGCGGGCGCCGGTCAGGGCGGTTTCCGGTTTCTCGAAGCTGCTGTGGGAAGACCATGCAGACCAATTGAACGATGAGGCCAGACGCAAACTCGGCTTCATTCAAAGCGAATCACGTCGCATGGGCGTGCTCATCGACGATTTGCTCGCATTTTCACGCCTGGGCCGTCAGACGATCCAGCGCAGCGATCTGGACATGAGGTCTTTGGCGAACAGCACGTTCGAGCGGCTGCAGACGCAGCACGAAGGTCCGAAGCCCGAGTTTCGGCTCGGGCCATTGCCGCGCGCCACGGGCGACCGCGTCTTGCTCGAACAGGTGTGGGTGAATTTACTTTCGAACGCGCTAAAATTCTCCGCTCAGCGCGAAAAACCGGCGATCGAGGTGGGCGCGATCAGCGATGAAAAAGAACATGTGTATTTCGTCCGCGATAATGGTGCGGGGTTCGATCCGCGCTATCAGGCAAAGCTCTTTGGCGTATTTCAGCGACTGCACGATGCCTCCGAATTCGCGGGTACCGGAGTCGGACTGGCGCTGGTCAGTCGTATCGTGATTCGCCATGGGGGGCGGGTTTGGGCGGACGGCAAGCCGAATGAGGGAGCGACGTTCTACTTTACTTTACCTAAGGAGCACGCCAGTGGAGTTAGCTGAGCAAATTGAAATTCTTCTCGTCGAAGACAATCCGCTGGATGCGGAGCTCACGATGCGGGGTCTTAAAGACGAAAAGCTTGCCAATAACATCACGTGGGTCAAGGACGGCCAGCAGGCGCTCGATTATATTTTCAGGCAGGGCGCTTATGCCGAGCGGGAAAATTTTCGCCCCCGGCTCATACTGCTTGATCTGAAAATGCCGCGCGTCGATGGCATCGAAGTGCTCAAAGCGATCAGAGCCGACGAGAACACAAAGCGCATTCCGGTGGTTATAATGACGTCATCGCAGGAGGAAAGCGACGTGGTCAGCAGTTATGACCTCGGCGTGAACAGCTACATAGTAAAACCGATCGATTTTAGTTCACTCACGGAGATTGCGCGGCGGGCCGGCTTTTATTGGCTGGCAGTGAACCGTCCCGCGCAGCGATAGTCTCCCGAATTCGGGTCAGGAGTTCTTATGACAGGACACCCGGAATACGACCAACCGGCCAAAGTGGTGAAAGTGTTGCAGGTCGAAGACGTCGAGACCGACGCCGAATTGATCCTTCATCACCTGAAACGGTACGGGCTGGCGCTTGCAAGCCGCCGCGTCTGGACGGAAGCAGACTTTCTCGAAGCCGTGACATCGTTTGATCCCGATGTCATCTTGTCCGATTATTCGATGCCGGCCTTCGACGGGCTGAGGGCGCTCGCAATGGCGCGGCAAGTCGCGCCCGCAACGCCGTTCATTTTTGTGTCGGGCTCCATTCGTCCGCAAGACGCGGCCGATGCGCTCAAAAACGGAGCCTTTGATTATCTGCTCAAAGACGATCTTACGCGGCTCGGTCCTGCGGTGGAAAGGGCGTCCCAAGTTCGCGGCTCGCCCGGCTCGCGTTAGGAATATTCCGATTCTCCCACCGGTTTGCAGGCTAGCGCCGGATGGCTTTGCGGATTTCTTTGCGCAACAGATGATCGTCCTGGCGCTTGACGAAAAATCTGTGAATTTCTCCTTCGTTGATCGCCGCGGTCACCGTCTGAACGTCGGATAGGCCGCTCAACATAATACGCACGCTTTGCGGATACATGACCCTCACGCGCTTGAAGAACTCGATACCCGGCATTTCCGCCATTTCCTGATCCGATACGACCACCTTAACCGCGTGCATGGCGAGCAGGTCAAACGCCGCCCTTGGACTGGAGGCGGTCAGGACTCTGTAGCCGTCTCCCCGCAGCAAGCGTTCGCTCGAAATCAGGCTGTTCGCATCCTCATCCACGAGTAATACGATGGGTTGTGTGATCGAGTCGCTCAAGAACGCGGGTTTATGCAAGCGCCGGTTTGCTGCGAGCAGCGTCGTGCAGTCCGCCGCCGACAGCGGTTTCGAGAACAGATAGCCCTGCGCCTCGTCGCAGTGATTCGCGTGCAGGAACGCAAGCTGTTCTTCGGTTTCGACGCCCTCCGCGATCACTTTCAGATTTAAGCTGTGCGCCAAGGTCAAAACCGCGCGCGTGATTGCCGCGTCGTCAGCATCGACCGTAATGTCGCGCACAAACGAGCGGTCGATCTTGAGAGCATTGAGCGGGAAGCGCTTAAGATAACTGAGACTCGAATAACCGGTGCCAAAGTCGTCGACTGAAATCCGGATACCCAGCGCCCGTAGATTTTCCAGCACCGCGATGGCGTCCACGGGTTTGTGCATCAACGAGCTTTCGGTGATTTCGATCTCGAGCCAGCACGGATCGACGTTGAACGCTTTGAGCGTGCTGCTGATGAGATTGTCGAGTCCCGGCTGTTGAAACTGGCGGCCCGATATATTGATCGCTACCGGCACCATGGGCACCCCCGCCCGTTGCCATTCGGAGATCTGAAGACACGCCGCCTGTACCACCCAGCTGCCCACCGTCATGATCAGGCCGGTTTCTTCGAGCAGCGATATGAATTCGTTCGGCGAGACCAGTCCCGCGGTGGATGACTGCCACCGCAACAGCGCTTCAAGACCGGTGGTACGGCCGGTGAGAACGTCGATCTTCGGCTGGTAATGAAGCACAAACTCTTCGCGCTCGAGCGCGCGGCGCAGGCCTGTTTCCAGAAACATTTTTTTCTGTGCGCTGCGGTTCATCTCCGCCGTGTAGAACTGATAGTTATTGCGGCCCGCCGCCTTGGCGCCATACATCGCGGCATCGGCGTTTTTGATCAAGGCGGATATGCCATCGCTGTCGACCGGATACAGAGTGATACCTACGCTCGCCGTGACATAAGTTTCGTTGGAGTCCAGGACGAACGGCGCTGCTATAGCGTCCAACAGTTTCTGCGCCACAAGTGCCGCGTCCTGGCCCGCCGCAAGATCCGACAGAATGAGCGCAAATTCGTCACCGCCGAAACGGGCGACGGTATCGCCGCCGCGCACGCATTGCGTCAGGCGATTCGACGCCAATTGCAGCAGCTTGTCGCCGTAGGCGTGTCCGAGCGTATCGTTGATGGTTTTGAATCCGTCCAGATCCATGAACAGCACGCCGACAATTTTTTGATTGCGATGCGCCTGCACCAGCGTCTGCTTGAGACGATCCTGAAACAACACGCGGTTTGGCAACCCGGTAAGGGAATCGTAATGCGCGAGATGCAGTACCCGCTCTTCAGCCTGCTTGCGCTCAGTAATGTCCTCCACGATTCCGGCGACCCGGTAGACCTCGCCTTTGGCATCGCGAATCGGGAACGCGCGATCGTGCACCCAACGCACCGAGCGGTCGTCGCGACGCACCAGACGGAAGATTTCGTCGTAGCCTCCGCTCGCCGCGTGCTTGCGCGCAGTTTGCACGCGTCTGCGGTCGTCGGGATGCACCATTTCTACGAGCACCCTTGAGCTGGCCTTGGCCGACTCGATCGAATATCCGGTAATTTGTTCGAATGCCGGACTCAGATAAATGACATCGCGCTGGGCGACGCCGGTAATCCAGAACATCTGCGGAATATGCCGCGCGAGCTGATTGAATTGCTCTTCGATTACATGCAGGGCCGCCTCCGTGCGTTTGCGCTCGGTGATGTCCTGCATCGTGCCGATCAGCCCGTTCACGCGGCCGTCCACATTGCGGCGTGCCTCGCAATGGGCGACCATCCAACGGCGCTCGCCGTCCGCGTGGAGCGCTTCGATATCCAGCGCGCACGGCTCACCCGTCAGGACGGCGCGATCGAGACCCGCCTTCAGCCGCGCTTCGCTCTCGGGAACGAAACAGCGCACGAGATCTGCGCAATTCAGCGCGCGGCGCGCGGAATCCATTCCCAACAGCCGGTACAGATCCGGACTGAATGCGACCACATCAGTCTTCAGATCCCATTGCCAGCTTCCGATTCCGGCGATACGCTGCGCATCGATCAGATCGGGTTCGCCATGCCGCAGTCGCGCCTCGGCGTTTGTGCGCTTATCCAGCATCCGATTGACTTCGTGCGCCAAGATTGAATTCCCTGCGTGGCACGCAATGGAAGAGCGCGCGCCAAGGTGGTTTGATAACAATACACCCGACGCGCTGCTCGTGCCATCGCATAACATCGTCCTTTGTTTCTTTTTGCATATTCTACGAAGAAACGCGGTCTGCCGTAGACTGTTCGCTGCGTCGGAAACCCAAGCCGAAATTCAATGCTGATCATCCGCCATCTCAACAAAACTTATGGCGGCCCCGGCGGCCGCCTGATGCTTCGCGACATCAATCTCGAGGTGGCGACGGGCGGATATGTCGCAGTCATGGGCGAATCCGGCAGCGGCAAGTCCACGCTGCTCAATCTGATTGCCGGCCTCGACCTGCCCGATGGCGGCGATATTGTACTCGACGGCACGGAGGTCACCACGCTCGACGATAACGCGCGCACCCTGCTGCGGCGCGAGCGCATGGGATTTGTGTTCCAGGCTTTCCACCTGCTGCCGCATCTGACGGTAACGCAGAATATTCTGCTGCCCCTGGCGCTCGGCGGCGCCAAACCCGCCCAAAGCTCGCAACTGATCGGAGAAATACTCGAGGCGGTCGGCATCGCAGCCCTTGCCTCAGCCTTTCCGCGCGAGCTCTCGGGCGGAGAAATGCAGCGAGTGGCGATCGCGCGCGCGCTGGTTCATCGCCCGCAGCTCGTGCTCGCCGACGAACCGACCGGCAACCTCGATGCCGACAGCGCGCGCCAGGTTCTGCGCGTGTTGCGCGAGCAGATCACGCGCTACACGGGCACCGGCATTCTGGTCACCCACTCTGCTGCCGCGGCGGCGACCGCAGACCGAGTCTACGTGCTGAGCGGCGAGGGCCTGCGTCTTCAGCCGGAGCGCTGATGGGAAGCGCTTCGCTGCGACTCGCAGTCAATGCGGTATCCGCGGGCGCGCTGCGCGACAACCCGGGTCGCTTCACGCTGGCCGTGCTCGGCGTAGTACTCGGCGTCGCGCTCGCGGTCGCAGTTCATCTTGTCAACACGAGCGCGCTCAACGAATTCAAAGTGGCAATCCACAGCCTGTCCGGAGAAGCTGACTTGATGATACGCGGGCCGCGCGCCGGTTTCGACGAGTCCGTCTATCCGCGTGTCGCGCGGCTGCCGCAAGTTGAGGATGCAAGTCCTGCAGTTGAAGGCGAAGCGCAACTTGCTGGCCGGCACGATACGCTCAGGATCATCGGACTCGATTTCTTTCGCGCGGCACAGGTTCAACCCGGGCTCTTCGCGGCAATGGACAACGCCGTAACTGATCTTTTTGAGCCGGATGCGCTGCTCCTGAGTCACGCCGCCGCCGAGTGGCTTGGCCTAAAAACCGGCGATACGTTGCGCATCTACGTCGGCACGTCCGCAGTCGAACTGAAAGTTGTGGGACTGCTGGCACCGGGCGCGTATCGACAGCGCATCGCGCTCATGGACATCGCGTCGGCGCAGTGGCGCCTGCAGCGGCTGGGACGCATCAACCGCATCGACCTGCGCCTGCGCCCCGGAACGGATGTCGAAAGCTTCCGGCGTGAACTCGCCGCGCTGCTTCCTGCCGGCGCAGAAGCGATGACACCCGATGCGGATGTGGAACGCAGCTCGAATATATCGCGTTCCTACCGGCTCAATCTCGACATGCTCGCGCTGGTTGCCTTGTTTACCGGCGCGTTCCTGGTGTTCTCGACCCAGGTACTGTCGATCCTGCGCCGGCGCGCGCACTTTGCATTATTGCGCGTGCTTGGGCTCACGCGTCCGGCGTTGACCGCAATGCTGGTTGCAGAGGGTGCGCTGATCGGTATGATCGGCTCGACACTGGGCGTGGCGCTGGGATGCGCGCTCGCCGCCTATGTGCTCGATCACTTCGGCGCCGATTTGGGCGCCGGCTATTTTCGCGTCCTGTCTCCGGCGCTGCATATCGCGCCCGCCGCGTTGGCGCCATTCTGGCTGCTCGGCACGGCATTTGCCGTCTTCGGATCCGCCCTGCCGGCGCTTGAGGCTGGCAGGCGCGCGCCGGCTTTGGCGCTGCGCGCCGGCGACGAGGAGGAAAGCCTCAAAAAACTGAACATCGTGTGGGTGGGTGCCGGGCTGATCGCACTTGGACTCATGCTGACCCAGGCGCCCCCGCTCAACGGCCTTCCGGTGTTCGGCTATGCTTCGATTGCGCTGATTCTGCTCGGCACGATATTCGCGATGCCGTGGCTTGCGGGTGTATCTCTGCAACGCCTGCCGGCGCCGCGTTTCCCGCCAGTGATGCTGGCGCTCGCACAGTTGCAGGCCACACCGCGCCGCGTTGCGATCAGCATCGGCGCGATCGTCGTGAGCTTCAGTCTGATGGTGGCAATGCTCATCATGGTCGGATCTTTTCGCCAGTCGCTTGACGCTTGGCTGATCCGCATGCTGCCGGCCGATCTCTATCTGCGTGCCGCGCGTGCGGGAGAAACCGGATTCCTGACGCCGGAACAGCAGGCGCGCATCGCAGCCACGCCCGGTGTCGGGCGCGTCGAGTTCGTTCGCAGTCAGAATCTGCTGCTCACCGCGGAACAGCCGGCCGTCACCTTGCTCGCGCGTGCTATCGATCCCAGCGCCGCACAGAAAACGCTGCCGCTGATCAGCGCTGCGTTGATTCCGCCCGCTCACGCACCGCCCGCAGCGTGGATTTCGGAAATAGCTGCCGACCTGCTGCACCTCGCTGTCGGCGATGAGATACGGTTGCCTTTCAGCGGGCGCCCGACATCCTTCACCGTCGCGGGTATCTGGCGTGACTACGCGCGTCAGGCAGGCGCGATCGTTATCGACCGCAGGCTATACATCGACATCACGGGCGACCGTCTCGCCAACGAAGCGGCGTTGTGGCTGGCACCCGGCGCCGCCGCCGTTGAGCTCGCGCAGGCGCTACGCGCGCGCCTCGCACCCGAGGACAGCATCGAAATCACCACCACGTC
>DASYSI010000238.1:0-2281 GCA_036003485.1 Burkholderiales bacterium
TCACGCGTATTCATGCGGGCGGGCTCGTCAGCGCAGTCTATAACGGCGATAACCGCGATCACGGCAGCGAGATCGTGCGCATGATCAAGGAAGTTCTGGCGCCGCTCGTCATCGGTGAAGATTTCTTTTCGACCGAGCGCATCTGGCAAAAAATGTTCGGCCTTACCCATTCGAGCGGAGACAAGAAGATCCTGCTCGAAGCCATTTCGTGCGTCGACTGCGCGGTGTGGGATCTGGCCGGCAAGGCGCTCGGCCGCAGCGTCAGGCAATTGCTCGGCGGCTATTGCACGCGGCTGCCTATCATCTCGATCGGCGGTTACTACGTCGAGGGCAGGACGCTTGCTGACTACAGTCGCGAGATGGAAATGTACCGCGACGCCGGCATGGCGGGCTGCAAGTTCAAGGTCGGCGGCCTTGCACCCGAGGAAGACTTCAAGCGCGTCGAAGCCGCGCGCAAGGGAGCTGGCAACGATTTCATCCTGGTGGTGGATGCGAATCGGGGCTGGAACGTCTCCGATGCGGTGCGCTTCGCGCGGCTCGTAGAGCCGCTCGATATCGGCTGGTTCGAGGAGCCGTGCCATTGGTATGACGACGCCTCAATGATGGCTCAGGTGCGACGCATGACGCGAATCCCGGTCACTGCCGGGCAAAGCGAGATCACGAGCCAGGGCGTGCGCCGGCTCCTCGACGCGCAGGCCGTGGACTTCGTCAATTACGACGTATCCGAAGGCGGAGGCATTACCGACTGGCGCCGCGCCGCGGCGCTGTGTGCCGCCGCCGGTGTGCGCATGGCGCATCACGAAGAATCGCAGGTCGCGCAGCACCTGCTGACCGCGGTGCCGCACGGAACTTATCTCGAGTGTTTCGCCGACCCCGATCGCGACCCGGTATGGCAGACGATGTGGCTAAACCGACCGCCCGTCAAGAATGGAATGGCGGAGATAGCCGACGAGCCTGGACTTGGAATCAAACTCGACTGGAAAATGATCGAGAAATATAGGGTTGCGTAGAGCGCGCATAAAGCAGTCGGATTAGCGTGGTCAGTGCCGAACTCGTCTCAAGCGAGCGAGACCGCCCGAAACGGCTTAAACTTAATCCGCATGCAATATTTGTCGGTGTCAGTCTCGAAATTACTGGGTTGTGCCGATCCAATCAGGTCGTGGTTGAGATGAATCGACGCAGGAAATTGCTGATCGCACTTGGTGCGTCCGCGCTCGCGACGCCGATAGCGTCTTTCGCCCAACAGCAGAGGGTCTACAGGATCGGTTACCTCGCGAATAATCCGGACCCGCGCGAATCTTCTTTTGCTTTCAAGGCCTTTATCGGGGCGCTTCGCGAAAGTGGTTGGATCGAAGGAAAGAATATCGAAATCCGGATCCGATCAAGTAACGGCCGTGATGAAATGTTCCGGGTCCTTGCACCTGAATTTGTGCGAGATCAGGTCGATGTAATTGTGACAACTGGCGCAGCGTCAACCCACGCCGCGAAAGCGGTAACCAATAGCATCCCAATCGTTTTTGGTTCAACCGCGAATCCCGTCGAGCAAGGTTTAGTCGCAAGTCTAGCGCGACCGGGAGGAAACGTTACCGGAGTCGGATTCCTGGTGCTGGAGCTGACGCCAAAGCGAATGCAGTTGCTCAAGGAAATCCTGCCGCGAGCATCTCACTTCGCGCGTCTGTACTCCGCCACCAATAAGACCATGGCACCTTCAGTCATGCGCGAACCTGACGCCGCTGCGCGCGCGCTCGGCATCAAGCTCCGGCACATCGCGGTAACGGGACCGGACGCTATCGAAGCAGCGTTTGACACGGCCGCACGCGGGCGGGCCGACGCCATCCTCGTGGAGGCCGACGCGGTGTTTATCGTCAATCGCGCCCGGATTGCCGCTCTCGCGCTCAAGCACCGGCTGCCAATGATGTGCCCGGACGGGCGATACACGGAAGCGGGCGCCCTGGTCTCGTATGGCGAAAACTTTATTGAACTCTATCGGCGAGCGGGTTTCCTGGTGGACAAGATTTTACGCGGCAGCAAGCCTGCGGATCTGCCCGTTGAGTTGCCGACGGTATTCGAGCTGATGGTCAATCTAAAGAGCGCGGATGCGCTGGGCGTAACGATCCCCGATTCGATAATTCTGCAGGCGACCCGGGTATTCAAATAGACTGGATTATCAAGTAAACCCAGCACGACTCCGCGTCAAGCCGCAAGAGCCCGCGTCGCCGCGCCCCACGCGCTTAAGAGAATACGCCACGCAGGGTCGTTTGCCGAAAAACTCGGCAAAGGG
>DASYSI010000239.1:0-2831 GCA_036003485.1 Burkholderiales bacterium
GGACTTTGACTCGATGGCCGCAATCCAGCAGGCACTGGCTTCGCCTGAAGGCATCGCTGCGGCAGCAGATCTCCCCAATTTTGCCCAAGCGGGTGTAGATATTCTGATTTTCGATTCCAAGGACGTTTGAGAGAAGCGGCGCATCCCGTGACCGAAGCGTGCTTGAGCAGACGTTTGCAGCTGATTACTTTTTTGCGCGCGGCCGCGGAAACTTCCTGGCGTAATCCGGCGCCGCAATACCTTGCGGCAGCCGTGGATCGGGAATCGGCTCGCCCGGCACGAGTCGCAGCGGCAGCACACCCGCCCAGCACTTGAGCGCGTAATCTTCTTCATCATCGAGCGGCGGGCCGGTGCGGATTTTCGCCGACGCCTCACTGATCGTGAGCTTAAGAACGATCGTCGCTTTCAACTCCTTGCGATTGGGCCAGCGGATATCGGCCCAGCGTCCGGGCAGGATGTGCTCGGAGATAATTTCGAGTGCAGCGGCCTTCTCCCCGCCCGCGACTTCCCTCGCGGTACCGAGAACCACCGCCGAGCGGTAGTTGACCGATGAATGGAATCCTGAGCGCGCGAGCACCAGGCCGTCGACGATTGTCACCGTCAGGCACATCGGAATGCCCGCCGCAAGCTCGTTTAGCATGCGGCTCGCGAACGAACCGTGAATATAAAGCGTGCGGCCTTTGCGCCCGTAGCCGGTCGGGATCACGTACGGCTGGCCGCCGGCGACAAATCCGACATGGCAGAAAAATCCCGCGTCGAGAATCGATGCGATCGTAGCGAAATCATGTGCGCCGCGCTTAGGCAGGCGCTTTAAGCGCGTGCGCGGTGTCTTGAGGCTCGTACTGCGCATGGCGATGGACTCGCTCATTCAGACTTGACGCCTGTGTCTTTGATCAATTTGGCCTACTTCACGATTCATTCAAAAGCTCGAACACCGGCAGCGTGACATCGTCAGTAACCTGTCGAAACGCCACGCCGACCTTCATGCCTATGCGCACCGCGTCGGGCGCGCAGCCGACGACGTTGGTCATCAGTCGCGGCCCTTCGTCGATCTCCACCACCGCGACCACGTACGGCACGTCCGCCGCAAATGCCGGACTCGGGGCGCGATGCACGATCGTATACGAATAGACGGTGCCGCGTCCGCCGCATGCGCTCCACTCGAGCCGCGTCGAGCCGCAGTGCGGGCACAGCGTGCGCGGATAGAAATGATAGCGGCTGCAGTCGAGGCAGCGCGGCATCACAAGACGCCGCTCGAGCGCGGCGCTCCAATAGGGCGCGGTCGCGGCATCGGGCGTGGGAACTGGACGCTCTGCTGCGGTCATCTCATTCCTTGCCGAGTATCAGCGTGCAGTGAATGCTGATCACCCCGCCGTTGCCGTGCACGAGCGCGACTTCGGCGTCCTTGACCTGACGTTCACCCGCGTCGCCGCGCAACTGCCGCACCGCTTCGAGCACGTGAAAAAAACCGCCGCCGAGTCCCGGGTGGCACGCCGACAACAGTCCGCCATGAGTTGTGATCGGCAATTCTCCTCCCAGACCGATGCGCCCGCCCGCGACAAAATGACCGCCCTCGCCTTTTTTGCAGAAACCAAGGTCTTCGAGCTCGATAATGACCGTGATCGTAAAACAATCGTAGATCTGCGCCACGTCGACGTCGGAAGGTTTGAGTCCCGCCGTGCGAAATGCGTCGCGGCCTGAATCGACCGCGCCGGTGGTGGTGAGCTCGGTGTCGCCGATATGGCTGTGGCGCAGACCATATCCCTGACCGAGCAGATGCACCGGCCTGCGCTTCAGGTCGTGCGCGCGCGCGGCCGATGTGACAATAGCCGCCGCGGCACCGTCCGAGACGAGCGCGCAATCGAGCACGTGCAGCGGTGAAGTGATCATGCGCGACTTGAGCACGTCATCGACCGTGATCGGTTCGCGCTTGTGCGCGTTCGGATTGAGGCTCGCGTGACGCCGTATCGTCACCGCGACTTCGGCAAGCTGCTCGGACGTCGTGCCGTATTCGTGCATGTGCCGCTGCGCCACCAGCGCGTAGAGCGACGGCACCAGCGGGCCGTACGGAACTTCGAACTGCGGGTGCGCGCTGCCGCCTTCCGCCATGCTCTTGACCGCTTTCGCGCGTGATCCGTGCGACAGCAGGTTCTGCCCCGCAACGCACAGTACCGTCGAGCACTGACCCGAGGCGACCGCAAGCGCGGCCTGATGGATCATCGCCGCGCCCGAAGCGCCGGCAAGATCGACTGTCGCAAGGTACGACGGATGAATTCCAAGATGATGCGCAACCACGCCGCACGGCATGTTCCAATGCTCGACGCGAACCGGTGTTGTGAGCAACCCGTCGATGTCAGCCATGCGCAGCCCCGCGTCGGCAAGCGCCGCCTGCGCCGCATCGGCCTGCAATTGTAGCGCCGAGCGGTCGGGCACTTTGCCGACCCTGCTCTCGCCGATGCCGACGATCGCGGCTTGCGGGTTACTCAATGTGCGGCTCAATCCGAAATATCGACGCCGCGCAGCAGGTCGCGCGCGATCACGATACGCTGTATCTCCGAGGCGCCTTCGCCCACGCGGTAATGCCGTACGTCACGGTAGAAACGCTCAACCGGGAAGCCGCGTATGACGCCCATGCCGCCGTGGATCTGCACCGCGCGGTCGGCAACGCGCCCGACCATCTCCGAGCAGTACAGCTTGCACATGCTGCCCGCGGAGCCGACGTTCCTGCCGGCTTCGATGCGGCGCAGCGTATCGTACGCAAGCGCGCGCGCCGCTGCGATCTCCATCGCGGAATCGACCAGCATCCACTGGATCGCCTGCCGGTCGGCCAG
>DASYSI010000240.1:0-7857 GCA_036003485.1 Burkholderiales bacterium
CACTTGGCACCGTACGCGGAAATCGTTTCAAATCTTCTCGGCACAACTACGACACAGCCGGAAGACAAGAGCGAAATCTCTACTAGCTAAGTTCTTGAAAGGTTGGCGCGCCCGGCGGGATTCGAACCCACGACCTTCGGCTTCGGAGACCGACACTCTATCCATCTGAGCTACGGACGCGGTGTGAGGACTACTGAGGGCGCCAAGCATAGCCGTTTTCTCTTATAGCGTCCATCGTCGATCCGGCGGCGAGCGGTTTTACGATGCCGCTTGATTGCCGCTATAATGTGCGCCTTTTCAACGTTTCGCCGCAGGGAAATTCATGAGTGACGTGCAGATCGAGGAACACTCCTCGCCGATCAAGACGCCCAAGCAATTGATCGTTGTCGTGCTGCTTGCGTTTCTGGTCCCGATCACGCTCATCGTGATGCTGTCTCAGCTCGTGACGACTGGAATCGATGCCGGCAAAGATAATCCGGCGCTGACCGAATCCGCGATTGCGCAGCGCCTGAAACCCGTAGGCAAAGTCGAAGTTATCGATCCGAATGCGCCGAAAGTGGAAAAAAGCGGCAAAGAGGTCGTTGAAGCGGTTTGCGGTGCATGCCATACCGCCGGCTTGCTCGGTGCGCCGAAAATCGGCGACAAAGCGTTATGGGCCCCGCACGTGAAAATGGGTCTCGAGCATCTGACGCAGAACGCGATCAAAGGCGTAAAGCAAATGCCGCCGCGCGGCGGTAATCCGGATTTGAGCGACGTTGAAATCAGTCGCGCGATCGCCTATATGGCGAACCAGTCGGGCGCCAATTTCAAGGAACCGGAAGCGAAAGCAGCGCCTGCGGCGAAAGCGGAACCCGTCGCCGCTGCCACTCCCACCTCGGCGGCCGCAACTCAGACCACCGCGGCGCCTGCCGCGCCTGCTGCGCCTGCTGCCGCGGTCGCAACGCCGGACAAAGCCGGTCCCAACAAAGGCAAGGCGATTTACGAATCGACTTGCGTCGTATGTCATGGCGCCGGTATAGCGGGCGCGCCCAAAGCCGGTGACAAAGCCGCATGGGCGCCGCGCCTGAAAACCGGCATCGATACGCTCTATGCAAGCGCGCTCAAAGGCAAAGGTGCGATGCCGCCCAAAGGCGGCAATCAAACGCTCGGCGATGCCGACGTCAAGGCTGCGGTCGATTACCTGGCGGGCATGGCGAAGTAAGCTGATGGCGGCGCGGAACTTTGCGGGCGCGGCAATTGCTGCGCCTTTTTTATGTGCGAAGCATCGTTAAAGCAAAAAAAATGAGGATAGCTATATTGGGTTGCCTGCTGCTTGCTTGCGCAGCGCATGCGGCGGACGCACAGAACGCAGCGAGCGGCTATCCCACCAAGTTCGTGCGCTTTATCGTCCCCTACGCGCCGGGCGGCAGCTCCGACGTGCTGGCGCGCACGCTTGGCCAAAAACTGAATGCCGCGCTCGGGCAAACATTCGTGATCGACAATCGGCCCGGCGCCGGCAGCATGATAGGCACAGACATCGCTGCCAAGTCGACGCCCGACGGCTATACCATCATCCTGTCTGACATGCCGCATACGATCAATCCGAGCATCTATACGAAGGTACCGTACGATCCGCTCAAGGATTTTGCGCCGATCACCGTGATCGGCGTATCGCCGATGTTCCTGTTTGTGCACCCGTCGATGCCGGCGCAAAACGTGAAAGAGTTCATCGCGTTGGCAAAGACGAAGCCGGGCGCAATCGCGATTGCCTCAGGAGGCACCGGCGCGACGACGCACTTGATGGCTGAGTTGCTGCAAACTCACGCCGGGATAAAGCTCACGCACGTACCGTACAAAGGCGCCGGCCCGGCATTGGCCGACGTGGTCAGCGGCCAGATTCCGGCCACCTTCACCTCGATGGCAACCGCTGCGCCGTTTGCGAAATCCGGGCGGCTGCGCATCCTCGCCGTCACAAGCGCCAAGCGTCTGGCCGCGTTTCCGGAAGTGCCGACATTCGAGGAAAGCGGCATCCCCGGCATGATCGTCGAGCACTGGTGGGGCGTGATGGCGCCCGCCGGAGTCCCGCAACCTGTGCTCGAGAAATTGCGCCGTGAAATTATCAAGGCGGTAGATTCCGCGGATGTGCGCGAGCGCTTCACCGCACTCGCGGTCGAGGCGCGTGTCAACACACCGGCCGAGTTTCGTGCACTGCTCGAAGCCGACCTCAAGCGCTGGGCGAAGGTCGTAAAGGATGCCGGGATCAGAATTGAATAAACGCGATTGCGACGCGATGCTTTCGCGACTGACGCGCCAAGATGCCTGAGACTCGCTTCGCGCGTGCGCTCGCGGCGCTGGCAGCGGATTCGCAGCTGCAGCAGGATTTTCTGGCGTTGTGCGATTGCGGTGGACGGCGCGCCGGAACTCCCAGCGAGCGCGCCGCGCTGAAACTCGCGCACGAGCGTCTTGCCGCGATCGATTCGCGCGCCGTCATCGAGCCCGTCGCGTACGCAGGCTGGCGCTGCTCGGAAGCCAAACTGACTCTGGAAGACGGCACTGCGCTCGCGTGTCATGCGCTATTGGGTTCGCAATCTACGCCGCCGCAGGGAATCTCCGCCGAAGTGATCGACCTGGGACGCGGCAGTCCCGAAGATTTCGAGCGTGCCGCAAGCGACATCACGGGCCGTCTCGCGCTCGTGCGCCACGAGTATCCGTTTTCCGCGGTCCATGTGCATCGCCGGCGCAAATACGCGTGGGCGATGGAGCACCGCGCGGCTGGTTTCATCATCGCCAATTCCGTGCGTGATGCGGGACCCGTTTCCGGCTCGTCGGGCCGCGGCGGTGAGACCGGCATACCTGCGATCGCGATCGATTTCGATTCCGCGACGCGCCTGGCTGCACGCGGATCGCGTCGGACGCGCGCCCGTCTGAAAGTTGGCGGCGAGGATTACGCGGCCGAAACCGGCGCCGCAATCCTCAGTCTGCCCGGACAGACTGACGCGTGGGTTGCGTTAAGCGCGCATGTCGATGGCCACGACCTTGCCGAAAGCGCCATGGATAACGCCACCGGCGTCGCGGTCGTGCTTGCCGTAACGCGTGCCCTGGCGCCGCTCATTGCGGACTGCCGGCGCGGGCTCAAGGTGTGTCTATTCAGCGCCGAAGAGTGGGCGCTCGCCGGCTCGCGCGACTATCTTGAACGCATGAGCGAAAGCGAGCGCAGCTCGATTGCGCTCAATATCAATCTCGATACCGTCGGCGGCGACGCGCAATTGACCGCGCTCACGAGCGAGTTCCCGCGCCTCGAATCGTTCGTGCGCGACGCGGCGTCCGGCACCGGCATTGCGCTCGATACTTACGCGCCGATGATGCCGAACTCGGATCACTACAATTTCGCGCGGCATGGCATTCCGGCTTTGCGCCTGGTTGCCGGATTCAACCGGCCGGAATGCAATATCAAATACATTCTGACGCGCGGTGACACGCGCGACAAGGTGAAACCGGCGGAACTGCAATGCGCCTCCGCGCTGACTGCCGCGCTACTGATGCGCGCATTGACGGCCAGCGACGAAGCAATGACTGCGCTGAGGCTAAAATAGCGAGCTTGATCATGACAGCCAGCGCACGCCCGCCTCCTTGCGCGAGAAACAGGCGTCGCGCGATAGAGTTCTACCCACCATTTCCGGAACGCTAAAGTATGACGACCTACGCAATCGGCGATGTTCAGGGCTGCTACTCCGCATTGCGGCGACTGCTCGACAAATGCCGCTTCGACCCGGCGCGCGATCGGCTGTGGTTAGTCGGCGATCTCGTCAATCGCGGACCGCAGTCGCTGGCAGTGCTGCGTTTCGTGAAAAGTCTCGCGGCGCGCGCGGTTACGGTGCTGGGCAATCACGATCTGCATTTGCTCGTCGTCGCGGGGGGCCACGCGGCAGCGCGCCGTGGCGATACGTTAAACGCGATTCTGCGTGCGCCCGATCGCGATGAGCTTCTTCACTGGCTACGCCACCGCAAAATGATGCATGTCGGCGCCGGCTACGCGATGGTGCACGCGGGGCTGCTGCCGCAATGGACGATCGCTAAAGCGCTCGCGCTCGCGCGCGAAGTCGAGACCCAGCTGCGAGGCGACGATTATGACGAGTTCCTGCGCAACATGTACGGCAACAAGCCCGACCGCTGGCGCGATGATTTGACGGGTTTCGCGCGGCTGCGCGTGATTACCAATGTGCTGACACGCGTGCGCCTGTGCACCGTTGAGGGCAGGATGGAGTTCACCCGCAAAGGCGCGCCGGTCAACCTGCCGCGCGGTTATATGCCGTGGTTCAAGGTGCCGCGCCGCCGCGCCCGCGAAACACCCGTCATCTGTGGTCACTGGGCCGCGCTCGGTCTCTACCTTGATTCCAACGTCATTGCGCTCGACAGCGGCTGCGTGTGGGGCCGTGCATTGAGTGCGTTCAGGCTTTCCGACCGGAAGCTGTTTCAGCAAGACTGCACGGCACCGGCAGATTCAATGCACAAGCAATAGCTGCGGCGGCACTCTGAGCAAGCTCGTGCCGGTCTCCGGTATCGCACGCAAGCGGCGCTAAAAATTCAAGCCTCACGTTGATGACCGGCTGCGTTACCATGAGCCTGAGCGTATCGACGAGCGACTTGTCGCCGTCGTAATCGGCTTCGCTGCACAAGCTGCCATCCGCACGCGTATAGCGGATCGCGAGCGGATACAGCCGCGCATCGCATGCGAGCGCCGGCTGCAGCAGCGCTGAATGGAACGGTAACAGCACGTTGCCTGCGGTCGTCGTGCCTTCGGGAAATACCGCAAACGTGTCACCCGCCCTCAATGCGGCCGCCACCTGCTGGTTGATACGCGCGATCTGGTGCGGGCGCGTGCGATCGATGAATAGCGTGCCGACCTGCTTGCACACCCATCCCGCCACAGGCCAGCGCCCGATATCAGATTTGGCGACGAAGCGCACCGCGCGCACCGCGTTAATCGCTAAAATGTCGAGCCACGACACGTGATTGGAGACGATCATCGCCGGGATTGTGCCTGCCGGCGGCGTTCCGATGAACTCGATGTGCACCGCGAGTATGTCGAGCAGGTGCGCCGACCAGCGCCGCACCAGGCGCGCGCGCCGCGCGCTGTGTGAAAACGGAAAAACCAATGCCACGATCGCAACCGCGCTCATGAGATGCAGCGCAAGGCGGGCAAAACGGAGGGTGCGGGTGATGGATGTGGTGGGTTTGACGGTCAATAACAACTAAAAATTTCCTCACCAGGGAACAGTGCCGAAGTTCTCCTTGAAACGAGCGGCGATTTCGTCGCGCGTGAAATGATGGTTCTGACCGCCGCGATGCGCGATTTTCAACGCCCCAAGCAGCGACGCGAGCCTTCCAGTGAGATCCAGGTCCATGCCGTGCGCCAGACCGAACAGGAGACCCGCGCGATAAGCATCGCCGCAACCGGTAGGATCGACCACCTGTTCGGCCTTTGCGCAAGGGACTGCTATTTGGTCTCCATCTGCATAAATCAACGATCCCTTGGCGCCGAGCGTGACCACCAGCGCTCGCGTGAGCTTGGCGAGTGCCGCGAGCGATTGCCCGGTTTTTTCCTGCAGCATCTGGGCCTCGTAATCATTGACCGTCAGATATTCAGCCATGCGCACGAAGTCAAGCAGCTCCTCGCCATTGAACATCGGCAGCCCCTGCCCGGGATCGAATACGAACGGGACGCCGGCGGCATAAAATTCGCGGGCGTGTTGCAGCATTCCATCGCGGCCGTCGGGCGCGACGATACCGAGCGTCACGTCCCTGGCATCGGCGATATGGTTCTGATGCGAGAAGTTCATCGCACCCGGGTGGAACGCGGTGATCTGGTTGTCGTCGAGATCGGTGGTGATGAAAGCCTGTGCGGTAAACGTTCCCGCAACTTGCTGGATATGGCGTTGCGACAATTGCAGTTTTTCAAGCCGGTGCGCGTACGGCTGATAGTCGTCACCGACGGCAGCCATGATCAACGGCTTGCCGCCGAGCATTTCGAGGTTATAGGCGATGTTGCCGGCGCAGCCGCCGAACTCGCGGCGCATGTCGGGCACTAAAAATGCCACGTTGAGTATATGCAGCTTTTCCGGAAGAATATGATCCTTGAAGCGTCCCGGAAACACCATGATGGTGTCGTAGGCGATCGAGCCGCAAATCAATGTGTGCATACGCTCCTGAACTACTAGAACCCCGATCGAATATCGACTGGAGCATCTCGGGCGATACAAGGGACAAATTGAGAAACGAACAATCCCAACCCTTGCGTGACTCGTTGTTCAACACTACAGAGGCGCGAATTATACCATTGGGATTGCTTAAATTTGATCGGAGGCGGCGTCGCGGGTGTCTTCGAATGCGCGACAATCATCGAAGCACGACCGCCTTTTGCTAAGATGAAGGTGTTACTTGCGTTTTAACTGACCCGGAGGACATGCCATGCTCGAAGAGTTCAAGAAATTTGCGGTACGCGGCAACGTGGTCGATATGGCGGTGGGCATCATCATCGGCGCCGCATTCGGGAAAATCGTCGATTCGCTGGTGAAAGACCTGATCATGCCGCCGATCGGGCTGCTGCTCGGCAAAGTCGATTTCGCCAATTTGTTTTTGGTGATCAAGGAAGGCGCCAGCGCCGGGCCGTACGTGAGCCTCGAAGCGGCGCAGAAAGCGGGCGCCGTAACGGTTAACTATGGCGTATTTATCAATACCGCCATTGCGTTCTTGATTGTAGCGTTCGCGGTGTTCCTGCTGATCCGCGCAATCAACCGGCTGAAAGCCAACGAGCCTCCCGCCGAACCACCCCCAACTCCCGAAGAAGTGGTGTTACTGCGCGAAATCCGCGACGCGCTCAAAAAATAGAAGCAATTGAACCAGACTACGAGGACCGGCCGCTGACGCGGGGCAACTCCTCGGTAAAATTATTTCAGCAATGCAGCGCGCCGCGCACGAGCTTAATCGAACAAGACCAGCAGCCACATCACGGGAACATCGATTAGCGCGAGCATGACCGCCGCACTGCTCATGTCCTTGGCGCGCTTGGCGAGCACGTGGTCTTCGAGAGAAATGCGATCGGTAGCCGCCTCGATTGCGGAATTCAACAAGTCGACGATCAATACCAATAGCACGCTGCCTACCATTAATGCCTTGCCGATGCCGCTCACGTGCATGTGCAGCGCGAGCGGAATCAGAATCAGCGCCAGCAGAACTTCGATGCGAAATGCATCTTCATATTTGAACGTCGCAGAAAATCCGTCGAGCGAATAAAAAAGCGCATTCCAGATCCGCTTCACTCCGGTCTTGGTTTTGTACGGGGTTCTCATCGGCAAAGCTTCCCTAGTTTTTCTCGGCGGCGGCGATTTTCTGGTACGCGGCGGCATCGAGCAAGCCGGCCATTTCGGAGAGGTTATCGGGTTTTAGTCTGAATATCCAAGCCGCGTAGGGATCCTGATTGATTTTTTCCGGCGTATCGTCGAGCTCGGAGTTGGCCGCGACCACTTCGCCGGACAACGGCGCATGAACGTCGGCAGCCGCTTTTACCGACTCCACGACCGCGCACGCCTCGCCCTGCTTCAATCTGCGCCCGACAGCGGGAGCTTCAACGAAGACCAGATCGCCCAGCGTATCCTGCGCATGATCCGTGATACCGACCAACACCGTACCGTCCGATTCCTGCGTTGCCCATTCGTGCGACGACGCGTACTTGAGATTCGCGGGTGTGTTCATGAATCAGCTCAGCGCGCGGGCGCAGCAAGCAGATCGAGACGGAATCCCGCAGCGCCGAGATCGCCGCTATCGAGATTGAGCTTGACCGTGACTTCGGCATTGGCTGGAATGCCGGCGCGGGGATCC
>DASYSI010000241.1:0-2171 GCA_036003485.1 Burkholderiales bacterium
ACCATTTCGAGCAGTTCCTTATCGTCGAGGTATTCTTCGCCGAAGTAACTCTGATCGACCGTGCCGTACTTCAAGGCCACTGCCGCCGTATAAGGGATGCTGTGGTCAGCGGTTTCGCGGTTGCGCGGATGCCACTTCTCAGGATTGTCCGCCATGATGTTCAACGCGGTCTGCGAGGTGCGGATATGAACTTCCGCAATCTCGCCGATGTCTTCGACGAGCGTCCGCGCTTCCAGGATAGCCGTCACCACGGTCTGCGAGAAATTACCGAGCGGAAATTGTTTGAGATGGCATTGCATGATTCCGAACGGCCGGCCATTGCCGCCGAACGGCGCAAGTTCAAATGGCGCTCGGCTCACGACCTTGAAGAAGCCATCGCGGCCCTCGAATACCTGCCGCGGCCCGGTCATCCCGCGCGCGGCGACCTGCGCCGCGAATATGGCATTCCGGTTAGCGCTCGCGTAGCCGCACGCTTTCCATTTCGAAACGTTGCCGATGCGCGTTTGATTGAGCGCGATATTGCCGGCGACCGTGATGTTGATCGCCTCGGTAATTTGCTGCCGCGTAAGCCCGAGCAGCCGCGCGACGCCGGTCGCGCTCGCGATCACGCCCATCGTCGTGTGATCGATGCCGTTCGGTTTGTTGTCCCATGCATCGCAGATTCTGCAAAAGACCTCGTACGCGAGCACGGTTGCGACGATCACCTCGCGACCACTGAAATGGTTGGCTTCAGCAATGGCAAGCAGTGGTGCAATGCTGTCGCTCGGATGTCCACTGCCTTTACTGATATAACCATCGTTGAAATCGAGATACCGGATCATCACGTCATTGGCGAAAGCCGCGAGCTCGACGCTCGTTTTCTCGCCGCTGCAAAAGATCGTCGCCGGCTGGCTGCTCGTGACGAGCGCTGCGAGCTCGCGCGCTATATCGCACGGCTCGCTCGCAAAACCGCCGAACGCGCAGCCCACTGTATCCACGATAAAGCGTTTCGCCTGATGGATAACCTCCGCAGGCAGGTCTTCGTATTTCAAAGTCGATGCGTAGGCGCCTATGTCTTCGGTGATCGTTTGCATGTTGTTGTCCGTCTTGTTCAGTGATCTGGATGCGGTATGTCCCACGACAGTTTGGCGTCCGTGGTTCGAAGTGACCCGCTGCTTTTTATTCGCTGCGAATTCCGGCGGCCTTGATTACCCTGCTCCATTTGGCAATGTTGGATTTCATCGCGACCGCGAATTCTTCCGGAGAACTCGCAACGACCTCCAGCCCGGCGTTGAGAATGCGCTCCTGAGCTTCGGCAGTTTTAAGGAAGCGCGCGACCTCCTGATTCAGTCGCTTGATGAGCGCCGCAGGCGTTTTAGCCGGCGCAAACAGGCCATACAGCGATACCGCTTCGTATCCTGGCAACGACGCCGCCACCGTAGGCAGGCCCGGGAACATCGCGGATGGTTCTGTGCTCGTAATCGCGAGCGCTTTCAATCTGCCCGATTTCATATGCGGCAGCACGACGGCCGGAGTCGCGAATACGAGCTGAACTTCGCCGCCGATCAAAGCGCTGACTGCCGGGCCGGTGCCCTTGTAATTAATGCGCACGATATTGACGCCTGCCATGACTTTGAAATATTCCGCCGCGAGATTAGCTGCTGCCCCGGTTGGACCCGAACCATAGTTAAGGGCTCCCGGTCTGGCCTTGGCCAAAGCGATCAACTCGTTCACCGAATTTACCATCAACGACGGATGAACAATCATCAGGTTGATCGTTCTTACCGCGGCTATGACCGGTGAAAAATCCTTCACCGGATCGTAGGACATCTTTTCCATGAGCGGCCCGAGCATAAAGCTGTCACCGTCGTAGAGCAGGACATAACCATCCGGCGGCGCCTGCGACACGATTTCGGGCGGCAGAGATCCGCCGCGGTTATCCACCACCACGGGCTGACCCAACGGCCCCGCAATTCCCTGCGCGATCAGGCGCGCCGTGAGATCGGTCCCGCCTCCAGGCGAGCCGGTGACGATGCGGATGGGCTTCCCCGGATAGTCCTGGCCGCACGCCACTCCCGGGATCGAGACAATGAGGGCAAGCGAGACGATACATAGCTCAAACCGCGGCAGCTGCATACACGCGCTCCTATCGATGAAAGTCAGCTAACCGCTTTTACGCCGGATAACAAATC
>DASYSI010000242.1:0-6011 GCA_036003485.1 Burkholderiales bacterium
GCAGCCCCACCACCTTGCCATCGAGCGTTGCGGGACGCGCAGCGAGCGCGCTGCCCGAGCTCAATTCATCAAGATACACGGCGAGCGGAGAAACAAATCTTCCTTTCAGAGATGCCATCGCTATTCCTTTCGCAAAATGAAATCGAGCGTCGCGCGCGCGCAGCGGTCCGATTCGGTCGCTGCAACGTGAAACGAATCCCCCGCAAGTGTCAGCAGCGTGGAATGCGGGATCTTCTGCTGCCAGGCGCGCGTCTGTTCCACCGAACCCAGCGCGCTGTCATCGTTTGTGATGACGAGCGTAGGACATGTGATGCGCGGCAGATCGGATTCGATATCCGACCTGGGGATGTTTGCCACAAAGCCGAGCTGCGTCGAAAGGGCGGTTCGCCCCATCAGTTTTATCCACCATTCGATCGCCTCTTTCGGAAAACGACTCCCGAGCCGCGACGCTACCGTCGCGCGCGCCCAATGCTCGACGCCGTGCGCTTCGAGCTCCGCGGTCCATTTGGAAATGCTCGCATCCATGTTTCGGCGCGGCGGGGGTGACCCGACAAGAGTCAGGGTACGCACGCGCGCGGGATGGCGCGCGGCCAAGCGAGCGGCGATGGTTGCGCCGAGTTTCGCGCCGACGAAATGAGCGCCCGCGATGCCAAGCATTTGCATCAGACTCGCGTAATCGTCGACGATTTGATCGAGCAGCCAGGGGTGATCGCGTGGCATCGGAGTCGAAGCGCCGAAGCCGCGCATGTCCGGCCGCACGACGCGAAAATGGCGCGCCAGATGCGGAACCCAGGCGAACCATGCGTCGCCGCTCTCGCCGCTACCATGCAGCAGCACGATCGTTTCAGCTTCGCACCAGGGATCGGTGTAGTCGTCGACCTGGTAATGCAAGTCCAGGCCGGGTGAGATTCGGGCGACAGGCATGGCCGGTTATTCCATCTTGATTCTCGCCGCGTGGGCGACTTCTGCAATCCGCTTGAGATCGTCCTCGATGTACTTTCGGAACTCGGCCGGAGGATAGTCGCCTCCCGGCACATAGCCGCCCGCCTCGATTGCGTTGCGCACCTTGGCCACCTGCAGCGCCTGATGGACTTCGTTATATATCTTCATTACGAGCGCATTGGAAGTTTTTGCCGGTGCGAACCAGCCGTGCCAGCTCGCTTGTGGATTATCGAAACCGCGCAGACCCGATTCGGAGAGGGTCGGCAGCTCCGGCAAATACGGCCAGCGCGCGGCGCCGGTATAGCCCAGCGCCCGCAAGCGGCCGGTTTTGATATGCTCGAACACCGTCATCGGGCTGATGAAGAGCACGTCAACTTCTCCGCTGATCGCCGCGTTGATGATCGCCGGCACCCCTTTGTAAGGCACGTGCATTAAAGACGTTCGTGCGCGCAGGTTGAAAGTCTCGCCGAGCAGATGCTGACCGCTTCCGACGCCCTGCGTGCCGTATTTGAGCGGCGCATCGCTGTGCTTTGCCAGCTCGATCAGTTCGCCGACCGAGCGTGCGGGCACCGACGGGTTGACGACGAGTAAATTACCAAGCGATGATACCGAATTCGTGATCGGGATGAAGTCCCTGAGAACGTCAAAGGGAATCTTGGGATAAATGACCTGAGTCACGAGCATGTTCGATGCGTTATACAGCAGCGTATATCCGTCGGGCGACGCCATGGCAGCGATCTGCGTGCCGATGATGCCGGTTGCGCCGGGCCGATTGTCCACGATCAGGCTTTGCCCCAACTGACTTTGTAATTGCGCGGTCTGGTATCGGGCAGTCATATCCACCGAACCGCCGGCCTGCTGCGGCACTAAAACGCGGATCGGCCTCACCGGATAGGTCTGAGCCGGCGCCGCAGCGGCTGCCGCTAGCAGGCAGACGCAGAAACCCCATGGGGCCGCGGCGCTGCAAGCTGCGGAACAGGCTGCGATGACGGCCGAACGTGTCATCGTTGTTTCGTCAATACGCAAAGTGCGTGTCACGTGGCTGCGAGCTCGTCCCAATTGGGCGGAAATTTGATTTCTTTGGTGGCGGGCCGGGCGTGACCGCCTTCAAACACCATGACTCTATTTCGATTGGGATCTCCACATACGATCACGTGCACAATTTCAGGGCTCGAAAGCAGACGGATCAAATCATCAGGTTTCTGTGTATGTCCCCCCGCATTGATATCCCTGTGCTCCTCGCTGCTTGCGACGCGCGTGCCGCCGGTATATCTTCGCGCCCACTCAAAGTCGCGGCGAGGCATCCTGGCGTTTTCATAAAGATATTCCTTGACCGCCTGTTTCGAGTAACCTGAGCCGGCGAGAGAATTCGCGACGGGCGGAGACAGAAGCAGCGTGATCATCGCGCGCTCCGCGTTTTCTCCGTGACCTGGAAGATTGTAGAGACGGACCCGCTTCGAGAGCTCCCGGCAAAGGACTTCGAGCGTAATCTGTGCTCCGTTCTTGTCCGGCGCACTGGAAGGCGCGGGTGCATGTCCCCAGTTATTGGTTACCCCGAGAGTGACCGTGCTCGAGCTCGCATCAAACCCATGCTCGACATGGAACGGCTGCCACGGAGTCTGTCCTTCGTTTTCCGCCAGCGCGAAAATCAAGGGATAGCCGAACGTTCCCATGTAATTTTTCCCTGGCCGGTATCCGGCGATATTTCTCACAATCAAGCCGATGGCGCGCCCAAGCGCGGGATTGGGCCCTTTGGAAATGAGCTGTCCCCCGCACTCAATACCGAGCTGCTTGATGATCGGTCCGTTGACGAGAAGGTAGGGCAGCAGCCCAGACGTGCTGCCCATGTTATTCAAGTTGTAGCTCTCCTCGCTGAGCGCTTCGACGGCGGCGATGAGCAGAGGCATATGCCGCGGCTCGCAGCCCGCCATGATTGCATTGGCGGCAACATTCGGTAGAGTCGCTCTCAAATTGCCCGGTGCAAGTACGGCCAATTCGTCATCGGCGGCACGGAGAGTGTATTCAAGAAACCTTTCTGTTTTTTCCAACGTCGGAGGGATGACCGGAAGCCCATCGGTCCATTCCTGATCAGCAAAAAATCGATTGACTTCCTCGAGTGTTCCGGCAAAGACGATTTTGCCGCGATCTTTTCCGCTGCCCGGCGCATCCGCCATGCTAGCTGGTGTGCTCTGGGTGAGGCCTTGGATCACTCGATCAAGCAGGACTGTTGCGATGTTTTCGGCAATTCTACCCGGCGCATGAATCGCGATTGCGCCGGGATACTCGGCAACCCTCAGATTTTCGATTCCCGATGATTTGGCTGCGAGCTGAGCAGCCGTGACAAAGCCGGTCGTCGCGATGACAACGCTGGGAATGCCGAGCTTTTCGGCTTCCACTGCCGGCCGCGCCGCGGCCGGAGTGCATGATCCTCACGCGCCGTTGCCGGATATCAGCGCGTCGCACCCTTTTTCTTTGGCGAGCGCCGCGATGTGTCTCGCAAACTCTTTCTGCTGCGTCAGAGTGTCGCCGCCGTAACGAAAAGGAAATTCGGTATAGGGGATTACCTTTAAGCCGGGATACCTCTGTTTCAATTGCTCGCGCAATGCAGGAAATGAATCATTTCCTTTGTAAACTCCGTTCCACACCTCGCCAACCGTTTTGCCATCAAAATTATCGAGGCGCGGCGCAATCGACTTGCGCTTGATAATTTCGCTGCCGGCAGGACTCAAGACCTCGAATATTTCCATTCGCGATACGGCTCCTCTCAAATCACGGGGAAAGCCGCCAGTACGGTGGCGACGCGCCACTATACGGCGCGGATACTATGCTCGCAAGCGATGATAATTCGCAGTTGTGATGAAAACCGCATTAGAGTCGCAGCGCGCGCCAGTAACCGGTAAGCTCGAGGTAGCCGCGCCCGACAGACTTTCCATCCCGCAACGCCTGTACCGCGCCTTCCCAGTAGACTGCTCCGGTTGAAGCGCGGGTGTCGTTTTCCTGGTCGTCCATCAGCGGCGCGATGTCAACTATCAATTTGCCCGCAATAATGCGTGTCGCAACGGGATAAGTGGCATTGGTACGAGGAGAACGCCAGTGACGCAAAGGCGTGAAGTCCACATCGTCGGACTCGAATTTCCTGACCACACCATCAGCAGTACGGTACGAACCGCCGGCCCAGAATTTGCCGCCGTGTTGATCGCGCATGCGAAACGCCATCAGCGCGCCGCCGTCGGCGAGATTAATGCCGATCCAGTCCCAACCCACTGCGCGCTTATCCAGGTAGCTTGAAGACCATTCGTGGTCGAGCCATGCCGTCCCGCTGATCGAGTGCGCGCTCTCGCCACGAGTCAACGCGCCGTGCACCTTGAGTTGCGGCAGGCTGTAGTAATAACTCGCAGACTCGGGGCGTGGACCTTTGCGGCTCAGGCCCATTTGCCCGTGCAGAATGGGCGGCGCGCTCGCTTCGAGCGTGAAGTCAAACTGGAAATTCTTGGCCGCAATGCGCGCGCGGTAAGCGCCCATTTCCTGTTTGAGCGACCAGTCGCCTATCCATACGTCGAGGCGGCTTTGTCCGGCGCCGGCCAGTGCGAAACCCTCACGCGCCACGCGCTGATTGGATTGCAGCCTGCCACGCGCAGGATCGCTCAACGCTGCGTGCGCGATCAAGATTTGCCGCGGCGTGAATGCGCTCGGATTGTCGCTTTTGAGTTCGGGTCGCGAGCGGAAAAAAGTGATTTGAAATCCGATCGTCTTGCCCGCGTTCTCGAGCCACCCTGTTACGTACCACCACTCGGTGCGGAATTCCGGATGACTGCCCTCGTCGTGAGGGAAACGCAGCGCATAGCCCGGCACGACGCGAGCAAATGGCGTCGTGGACGACGGGCGGCTCGCGGTTTGGGTCCAGGCTCGCGGAATGACGAAAAGCCCGCCCAGAGCCGCGAGTAGGCGCCGCCGCGCGTAAAATGGAATCCTGTGACGGCGCATCGCTGACACTCACCAATCTTCGCGCACGGCGCTCACGACGGCGTTGCTCATCGCGCGGCGGCCGCTCCACACCGCAGTCAAGCTCGAGGCGGCAACCAGCGCCGAGCCGAGCGCAGCGAGAATGAGCCACGGAACTTGCATGTCCACGCTCCAGTGAAAAGACTGCCGGTTGATGACGTGGACCAGTATCAGGCTCAAGAGCCAGCCCAGCGCCAGTCCAAAGCCAACGCCTAAGGCCGACACCAGCGTGCCCTCGTACGCGAGCATCGAGCCGATTTCGCGCCGCGTCATCCCGATATGACGCAGCACGCCGAATTCACGCCGTCGCGCCAGAACCTGGGCGCTGAAGCTCACGCTCACGCTGAACAAGCCGATCAGCACCGCGATAAGTTCAAGCGCATACGTGACACCGAAAGTACGGTCGAAAACGGAAAGCGATTCCTTGCGAATTTCCGGCGTGGTGGTGATTTCAACGCTGTCCGCGGGTTCGAGGCGCTTGCGTAGCGTTTGCGCAAGCTGATCGGCCGCGGCGCCGGGTGCCAGCCACAATGCCGCTTCGTTGGCGAGACGGTCGCCCGTGATGTCGATGTATAACCGGCGGTCGATCACGATCGCGCCCGCCTGACGCGCGTAGTCGCGCCAGATGCCCGCGACGGTGAAGGTTGTCGGGCGTCCGCTGAAAGGCAACCGTATCTCGTCGCCGACAGCGAGGTGCAGCAGGTCGGCAGCTATTTCCGAAATCCACGCTGCGGGCGGTGCGTGAGCGGGCGGGATCAACGCAGCGCCGATCAGCGGCAGCGTTTTTTGTGCGGCGCCGGGATCGATTGAACGCGCGAGCAAGGTGACGGCCGGCTGTTCCGGGGTGAGCAGCAGATTCTGACTGCGAACGAACTCGACGCGCCCGACACCGGGCGTGGCGGCGATGCGCGCCTGCTGTTCGGGCGTCAAGAATCCCGTTTCTCCCGCACGCGCGGCACGCAGATAAAGATCGGCCGGCAGCATGCGGATCAGCCAAGCGTCAAGCGACTGGCGAAAAGATCCGACCATGATGAGCATTGCCACCATCAGACTGAAGCTCACGACGA
>DASYSI010000243.1:0-2059 GCA_036003485.1 Burkholderiales bacterium
GAAATATCTACTCATCATCAACTGGCACGAAGGCAACATCCCGTCGCTCGCGATTGCCTCCGAGGCGCTGCACCGCGAGCACGGCATGACAGTGCTTACCGTGCAGGCGTGCTACGTTGCGGCCGAGCTCTACGGCCACGAATGCGGCGGGCTCACGCACGGCGGCGAAATCGAAGCGCTGGCGGTGCTCGCGTGCCGTCCCGATCTGGTGCACCTCGACCGCATCGATTACTCATCCGATCACTCGCACGGCCGTAAGTGGGACAAGCTGCGCCGCACGCGTTCGTATCAACCCGTACTGACCGATATCCGTACGATCGCGCCGACCGGCTGGTACGGCGCACCTGAGCACGCAACAGTCGACAAAGCTCGGAAGATGCTCGGCGAAGTCGCGGATGCAATCGCGCGCGAAGCGTCCGATATTTTCCAACTGCTCGATCAGGCACAGGGCGGCACCGCCGAGATCAAGCACCTGAAGGTAGCACGTTGATGTGGCCGTTTAACTCCTAAGGTTGGCGGCTGATGCGGATCCCCATGAGGCCGCGGCCAAGCACCGCCCCGAAGGGTTTGCGGCTCCCAGCGGGTTCTGCATCGCCTGCTTGATTAAGGCGGAAGGTGCATAATGCTGAAATCGCTTAACCACGAAGCGCACATCGTGGTGATAAACAGGAGAACACGATGGCAGATCAGAATCAGCCGGATGCGACAGAATACGATGGAAAAATCACGATCGGCCGCCTTGGCCGAATGCTCGTGTTTTTTTTGACTGCCGGCTTCATGTATCCCAATGTGTTCATTGAGGGCATAGATCCGACGCGTATTCAAAGCGAGACCCAAGGCAGTCTCTACAATAAGAAATAGTGCGCCTAAGCGGCATCCTCATTCTTACGCGCGGTCGTTGCCGCGCGATTTCATTTAAATGGGATGCCGACGATCATTTTCAGCACCCACTTTTCCGCGGCGCCCATAAACCCGCGGCCGACGCCGACATTCAGATCGACCGGCCCTCGCTGCAGATCGAGCACTCCATAGAGCGTGTGGTCCTGCTGATTGAACGGCAGAAGATGATGAAGCGGGCCCATGTCCGCGTAATGCTCGATTCCGAGCTGCGTGCCCGCGCCGATCGAGCGAGCGATTTTTAGTGCGGGCACAAACGTCGGTGCGCGGCTCACCTCGCCCGACAGCGCGGCGTCGATGATGGGGTTCAGAGCAACCAGCCATGGCCCGCTATGCCAGCCCAAAATGGGCCTCAACTCGGCATTGACATAGTTTTCCGTCACGCGCCTGGATGTGTAGCCGAGCTCGACATTCATTCCCCAAAAGAAAGCGCCATCGGTCGGTGCGATGTACTTGAGGCGTAACTTGGCACCGTTGGCATTGAAATTTCCGCCTGGATCCAGCGTCGACAGCAGATAAAGCCCGGCGTCCCAGTTCTTCGCAATCCCATAGGAAAACTCGGGTGTCACCTGCAGTAGGTGATGGGTCGGCAGTTGCCCCGCGTACGCCGCCGCGCGCGGCCCGTCCGCGACATAATTGATGTGCATCTCCAGGCTGACCTCACGCGGCTCATTGACGTCATCGAGATAGACCTGGATCTCTTCGGGCGCTGCCGCGGCCCGATTGCACTCCGCGCCCGCAATGGCGGTCATCACCGCGCACATCAGGAAAATACGCCGCACGCATTTCCCTTCACGCGCTTCACACACGCTTCACACGCGCATTAACCCGGCGGCCAGCGCAAAGGCCGCCCCGCAAGTATGTGCATGTGCAAATGGAAAACCGATTGGCCGGCTTGCGCGCCGTTGTTGACCGTGAGCCGGAACGCGTCGTCTATCTTAAGCTGGCGGGTGATCTTGCCGACAGCGAGCAGCATATGACCGAGCAGCGCCTGATCTTCTGGCGTGGCGTTCGACAGCCTATCGAGCGGTTTTCTGGAGATCAGCAGCAGATGCACCGGCGCTTGCGGTTTGATGTCCTTAATGGCGAAGCACAACTCGTCCTCATATACGATGTCAGCCGGGATTTCCTTGTTGATAATCTTCGTGAAGAGGGTATCGCC
>DASYSI010000244.1:0-3178 GCA_036003485.1 Burkholderiales bacterium
CACTGCAGGCATGGGCGCGCTGGTTACGCTGATGTTATTCGGCATGCCGCTCAATATGTACGCATACGTCGGCATCATTATGCTGGTCGGCATCGTCAAGAAGAACGCGATCATGATGATCGACTTCGCGATCGAGTCTCAGCGCGCCAGGGGTAAAAACCCTGCCGATGCGATTTACGAAGCCTGCCTCGTTCGGTTCCGCCCGATCATGATGACAACCATGGCTGCGCTGATGGGAACGCTGCCGATCGCGCTCGGTTTTGGTGCGGGAGCGGAGGCGCGCAGGCCGCTCGGACTTGCGGTCGTCGGCGGACTGGTGGTTTCACAGTTGCTTACGCTCTATATTACGCCGGTCATTTACATCTACATGGAGGCGGGCAGAAAATGGTTTGCGCGCAGGCGCGGCGTCAGGGAGGAGGCTGTTCCGGTTCCGCGGCTGCACCCGGCCGCCAAATACGACGTCGCCGCCAAACCGGCAGACGCGGGTTAAGCGCGCCTGCTTCAATAACAGTTCAACCTTTGGCGCGCACTTTGGCCTTGGCCCAGCCTCTGGCGAAGGTCAGCTTGATCTCGTCTTCAGGTCTGAGCTGCGCGCTATCGCGCACCATCACGCCGCGGTCCGTCTCGACGATGGCATAGCCCCGCTCGAGCACCGCGTGCGGGTTAAGCTGGGCAAGTTGGGCCGACAGGCTTTTCAGGTCCGTTCGCAGCGCATCGATGCGGTGAGCGACGCCATGAACGAGGCGCTTCGCAAGCGTTTGTTGCTCGATTGCGAGCGCGTCGAAATCGGGACGCAGTGCCAGCCATTGCCGATGCATCTCGCGCAGCTGCCATGTACCGCTTTCCGCGTCCCGCGCCCACGCGCTGCTCAGGCGCGTTGCAAGATGTCCGAGATGATTCAACTGGTTGGCGATGCGCTCTCCGGGATGCATGAGGCGCCGCGCCAGGACGTCGAGCTGCTGCATCCGGCGCTCGAGCGCGCGCTCGGTTACGCGCCTCAATCGCTGCGAGAAATGGCCGAGCGCCTGACGCAGATCGTCGCAGTTGGGGCTCGTCATTTGCGCAGCTGCCGTCGGGGTCGGCGCGCGCGCATCGGCCACGAAGTCGGCGATCGTGAAATCGGTTTCATGTCCGACGCCGCTGACCACGGGCAGCGTGCACGCATGGATTGCGCGCGCCACAGCCTCGACGTTGAATGCCCACAGGTCCTCAATACTGCCGCCGCCGCGGCACACGATCAGCACATCGCACTCGGCATGCGCTTGCGCGGCTACCAGCGCCGCAGCGATCTGCAGCGGCGCATCCTCGCCCTGCACCGCCGCCGGGTAGATGATGACCGGCACAGTCGCCATGCGGCGTTTGAGAGTCGTGAGCACGTCGCGCAGCGCCGCGGCCTTGAGTGAGGTGATGATGCCGATTGCGCGCGGAAAGCGCGGGATCGGCTGCTTTCTGGCGGAATCGAACAGTCCTTCCGCCTGAAGCTTGGCCTTGAGCTTCTCGAACGCTTCAAACAATGCGCCCAAGCCGGACCGACGCATGATTTCGACATTGAGCTGGAATTCGCCGCGCGCTTCGTAAAACGACGGACACGCCCGCACTTCGACCTGCATGCCGTTTTCGGGCTTCCAGTCCTGCCATTGCATCTTATGACGGAACATCACGCAGCGCACCTGTGCTTGCGCGTCTTTAAGCGAGAAATAGCAATGGCCCGATGCCGCTCGCATGAAATTCGAGATCTCGCCTACCACCCACATCAACGGCAGATTGCCTTCGAGCAGTTCCTTGGCCAATCGATTGAGTTCGCCGACGCTGATAACACGCGCGAGCATTTCAGAATCCGGATTCGGTATCGGTTGCATTTTGCGATTTTACGCTTCGTCATATGGAGAACACGCAGCCAGGAAGTAGCCAAATTAATTTATTCAAACGATTCAATGGATCACGCGGGAGCCGCGGCAGATCGCACGCGGCCGGTTCTTCACAAACGGTTAATGACATGCTGAGACTCGACCACCGCAAACCCGCATCCAGCCGTGGTCTGTATTTCAAGTCATTGATTAATTGTGATAAAACTATGAGTTTAAATATTGAGCAGGATAGTAAAATTCGTTACAGGTAACTCACTTAGATGAATTGTTTACAATCTTCGCACAGAGTTATCCACAGTATTTGTGGACAAGTTTGAGCAATAATTCCTGCTTGCGCGCGAAGCGCAAAATGCTCTACCCAAAACCCGAATCCGGAAAAAATTATTCTGCGCGAGCTTCCATTGCCGTCTATGACGTTGTTATGCGTGAATGCAGCGCGCCCTGACTTTGCATCGCACAATCCAGCACGAGAGGACTTCATTACAGCGGTAATTGCGCTTGCTGGAATGCCATCGCCCATATACATTAGGCGCTTTTAAGTAGGATTGGAGAATATAGTGTTCGCGTTAATCGAAGCGGCCGGCTGGCCGATTTGGCCACTGCTGCTGGCGTCCGTAATCGCGCTCGCCATTATCGGCGAGCGCGCATGGTCGTTGCGTCGCAGCATTGTCGTGCCGAAGCCATTGCTCGGCCAGGTGGTCCAGGAATACCGCCAGAACGGCGCCAATCCACAGTTGCTGGGACGGCTCGCCAACGGCTCGCCGTTGGCGCAGGTGTTCGCCGCCGGCCTGAAGCACGTCAAGAGCACCACTCAAGTCATGAAGGAGGCGATCGATGAGACAGGGCGCGAAGTTGCGCACGATCTCGAGAGGTTCCTGACTACCCTTGGCACGATCGCATCGATCAGTCCCTTGCTCGGACTTCTCGGGACGGTAATCGGCATGATCGAAATCTTCGGCTCGCAAACGCCATCCGGGGGCAACCCAATCGTGCTTGCGCATGGAATCTCGATCGCGCTATACAACACCGCGATGGGGCTCATTGTGGCCATACCCAGCATGATCTTTTACCGCTATTACCGTGGCAAAGTCGATACATTGATCGTAGAAATGGAAAGCCAAGCGGTGAAACTGGTTGAAATCCTGCATGGCGAGCGCCAGAACTGAGCCGGCGCCCGCATTATGAATTTCCGCCTCGGCACAAGCAAGGAAGAACCTGAGATCAACCTTATCCCGTTGATCGACGTGCTACTGGTAATCCTGATCTTCCTGATGGTCACCACCACCTATTCGCGTTATTCCGAGCTTCAG
>DASYSI010000245.1:0-4347 GCA_036003485.1 Burkholderiales bacterium
CGGTGTACCTCGATATTCTGAGCATCTTCAGCCTGTCAATATGAAATACGGAAAATCCGAATGACCGCCGCCGCCAATTACGCCGAACTCTGCCGTGTTTATTCGCGCATTTACCGTTACAACCATCTCGCCGCCATCGTCAGCTGGGACCGCAATGCGATGATGCCGCCGAACGGAAACGAGGCGCGTGCCGCCGCCGAGGCGGAGTTGAATGCGTTGATCCATCGCACGCGCACCGATCCGCGGCTCGCCGCATGGTTACGCGCGGCCGAAGATGAAGCGCTCGACGACATCGCGCGCGCCAACCTGCGCGAGATGCGGCGCGATTGGCGCGACGCCAACGCACTGCCTGCGTCGCTGATCGAAGCGAAAACACTGGCGGGAGCGAAGTGCGAGCACGCATGGCGCAGCCAGCGCCCGTCCAACGACTGGCGCGGATTTCTCGAGAACTTTCGTAGCGTGGTGGACCTCGCGCGCGAAGAGGCGCGGTTGCTCGCTGAGGACACCGGGCTCGCGCGCTACGATGCGCTGATGGACCGTTTCGAACCCGGCGTACGCGCCGCCGACATGGACATTATCTTCGGCGACGTCAAGCAGTGGCTGCCGGATCTGATTGTGCACGTGCAGGCCAAGCAGCGCGACGAAAAGGTGATCGCTGCGCTCGGTCCGTTTCCGGCGGCAGCCCAGCGCGCGATGAATCTCGCAGTGATGAAGCTGCTGGGTTTTGATTTCTCGGCCGGGCGGCTCGACGAGAGCACGCACCCTTTCAGCGGCGGCGTGCCTGAAGATGTGCGTCTCACCACGCGTTACCGCGAAGACGACTTCGAGCAGAGCCTGATGGGATCGATCCACGAGACCGGGCACGCGCGCTTCGAGCAGAATCTTCCGCGCGAGTGGCTGGGCCAGCCGATCGGCGTTGCGCGTTCGTACGGGATTCACGAGAGCCAAAGCTTGGCTTTCGAAATGCAGCTCGCGCGCAGCCGCGGCTTCGTCGGCGTGCTGGCGCCGATGTTGATCGTGCACTTCGGTGATCAACCTGCGTTCGGGGCGGACAATCTTTATCGGTTGTGGACGCGCGTCAGGCCCGGTCTCATCCGCGTGGAAGCCGACGAGGTGACCTACCCGGCGCACGTGATCCTGCGCTACGAAATCGAGCGCGCACTGATCGAGTGCGAGATCGAAGCCGATGATATTCCCGCATTGTGGGACGAGAAGATGCATACCCTGCTGGGACTCGACACGCGTGGCAACTTCAGGGACGGCTGCATGCAGGACGTGCACTGGACCGAGGGCGCTTTCGGCTATTTTCCGAGCTATACGCTGGGCGCGATGTATGCGGCGCAGTGGTTTGCCGCGATGCGGCGCGCGGTGCCGGATCTCGACGCGAGGATCGCGCGCGGCGATCTGGCTCCGGTATTCGAGTGGCTTAACGCAAGCATCTGGTCACAGGCGAGCCGTTGGGATACGCCCGAGCTCGTGCGGCGTGCGAGCGGCGAAGCGCTTAATCCCGGGCATCTGCGCACGCATCTCGAGACGCGCTATCTCGGCGATCACTGAGTTAATGCCCGGCGTTCGACCTGACGCTGCGGCATCTTTCCGTTAACATATCGCTGCGCCGGAAGTGTTCCGGATGTTATTCGCTGTCCAATTCAAATTCGTCGCCATCTCGCCGCCACTATGCGTGCTCACGGTCCCGCGGTTACGCACGTATTGACGCATCCGGGCGCGTTTGCGATGCAGACGCTCAAGGGCTTTCGCGCCAACCAGGGCCTTCTTCTGGCGGGCGCGGTCGCGTACTACACGTTGCTGTCCATCGTGCCGCTGCTGATACTGATCGTCATCGCGCTTTCGCACGTTATCGATCAGGCGGAATTACTGGGTACTCTGGGCCGATATCTCGAGTGGCTGGTGCCGGGTCAATCGAAAGCGATCGTGCGCGAGCTCGCGAATTTTCTGGACCATCGCGACGTCATCGGCTGGGTATTGCTCGCGACCATGATCTTCTTCAGCTCGCTCGCGTTTTCCGTGCTTGAAAATGCAATGTCGGTGATATTTCTGCACCGCGTCGCCATCCGCAGAAGACGTTTCCTGGTGTCGGCGCTGCTTCCGTACTGCTATATCCTGTTTCTCGGAATTGGACTGTTGGTGGTCACGCTCGTCTCCGGCGTGCTGCAGGCGATCGGCCAGGAAAGCGTCGATTTTCTGGGGCACACATGGTCGCTCGGCGGTGTTTCCGGCATGCTGCTCTATATGCTCGGCATCGGCGGGGAAATTTTCATGCTCACGTCGATTTATCTCGTCATGCCGGTTGGCCGGCTTTCATTGCGGCACGCGCTGATCGGCGGCGTCACGGCGGCCTTATTATGGGAGGTGACGCGCCACGTGCTGCTCTGGTATTTCGCGACTTTGTCGCAGGTCAGCGTTGTTTACGGATCGCTGACCACGGCGATCGTCGTGTTGTTGAGCCTGGAACTCGCGGCCACCGTGCTGCTGCTGGGCGCGCAGGTCATCTCCGAGTACGAGCGGATCGGCACCGCCAAACCCGGCGCGACGTCCAAGCCGTTTCGGACCTGAGGCGTCTCTCAACGTTCAGGCCTGGCCCTTCGTGTGCCACCCAGCCCTTTATATATTGCCCGCTGCAATGGAGGCTCTGATTCAGCTTCCATAAGAATTGAAAGTCAATGCCGCGCACGATCGATCCGAAAAAGAAACTCGCGCTCGCCATTCATGGCGGCGCTGGCGCGATTGCGCGTGCCGATATGACGCCGCGGCATGCCGCGCGTTTTCGTAACGCGCTCAACGCAGCGCTCGCAGCGGGCTGGCGCGTGCTCAGTGACGGAGGCGCCAGTATCGAAGCGGTATGCGCGGCGGTGATGGCAATGGAAGACGAACCGCTTTTCAACGCGGGGCGCGGCGCAGCTTTGAATGCCGCGGGCGAGACAGAGCTCGACGCATCGATCATGGATGGCGCCACCCTCAAGGCCGGCGCCGTCGCCGCGATCCGACACGCAAAAAATCCGGTTTTGGTCGCGCGCGCGATAATGGATAAAACGCCGTACGTCATGCTGACAAGCGCCGCCGCCGACCGCTTCGCACGCGAATGCGGCTTTGCCGTCATGCCGGCTGACTATTTTCGCACCTGGAAAAGCGAAGTGGCGCTCGAACGGGTCCGCTTCAGGCAAAGCGCGAAGGAATCAGACCGCCATGGCACAGTCGGCGCGGTCGCGCGCGATCGTCTCGGCCATCTTGCCGCCGCAACTTCGACTGGCGGCTATACCAACAAAATGGCGGGCCGCGTCGGCGATTCGGCGCTGATCGGCGCGGGCACGTATGCCGACGACACGACGTGCGCGGTTTCGTGTACCGGGCACGGCGAGACCTTCATGCGCGCGGCAGTTGCGTACGACATCGCAGCACGGATGCGCTACGGCGGGCAATCGCTGCAGCAAGCAGTGAACGCGTCGCTCCGCACAGTGGGGCAGCTCGGTGCGACGGGCGGCGTCATCGCTATCGACCGGCGCGGAACGATCGCAGTCAAATTCAACAGCGGCGGGATGTATCGCGGGCGCGTCAGCTCGGAACGCAGAAGCTCGGTCGCGATTTATTGAGCGGCGTGACGAGCAGCTTAAAGCGGCAATGATGGGTATCGCTGCGATACCCATCGCTGCATGGACGCGCGCGCGAACTTTTTATTCGGACATCAACGCGAATGTCCACACCGAGCCGCCACTCGGTACGATTTTCCCCGCCGAGCGTGAAGGCTGGCTGCCGCCAATTCCCGAGAGGACAGTCACGTATTGCCGGCCCTTGTAAGTGTACGTGATCGGCGGCGCATTGATTGACGATCCGGTCTTGAACTTCCAGAGCTGTTTGCCGTTATCCTGGTCGAGTGCAATCACCTCACCCGTCAAAAGGCCCGTGAACAACAGTCCGCCATCGGTTGCGAGCATGCCTGCGGAGCTCGCGAGATCCATCAACGGGATTTTCCATATTTCTTTGCCTGTCAGCGGATCCATGGCGAGATGAAAACCGGCGGGCTCTCCCGGCGGAGCGCCGAAGGTCGACTCGATGCCGATAGAACTGGCGCCGAGTACAAATTTGAAATCCGTATACTTCATGACCCGTGGATGATGGTACGAGTTGATGTACACGAGCGCCGTTTTCGGATTGAATGCAATAAGCGATGCGTTGGTGCCGCGCGCCGGCCAGAGATCGACGGTTTCACCGGCCACCGCGCGCGCGAGAAGATCGGTCAAAACCGGGCGGCCGGTTTTGAGATCGATGCTCTTGGCCCATGTCACTTTGACGAACGGGTTGGCTGCGATCAACTTGCCATTGCTGCGATCC
>DASYSI010000246.1:0-3213 GCA_036003485.1 Burkholderiales bacterium
TCGTGCCCGGTCGACTCGATCGTCGAGACGCGCATCCTCGAATATCATGGCGAGCGGCGTGGCGACCTGATTTATACCAAGCCGATGCTGCTCGCAATCGGCGATAAGTATGAAGACGAGATCGCCAAGGATCGTGCGGACGACGCCGCATACCGTTAGCATGAGCTTTCAATCCTTTATCTTCTACGCGTTTTCTGTGGTGCTGATCGGCTCCGCCGTCGGAGTTATCACTGCGCGTAACCCGGTGCACTCGGCGCTGCTGCTCGTGCTCGCGTTTTTCACCTCCGCCGGATTATGGATTCAGCTCGAAGCCGAGTTTCTGGCGATCGCGCTGGTGCTGGTTTATGTCGGGGCAGTGATGGTGCTGTTTCTGTTTGTGGTGATGATGCTCGACATCAATCTGCAGGGGTTGCGCGAGGGTTTTTGGAATTATCTGCCGCTGGGTGGAGTGGTGGCTGTGCTGTTGGTCTTTGAAATGGGGGCAGTCCTGTGGGGTAACTACGCGGGCGGCGGGGCGCCCGCATCACTGCCGCAGGGTTACAGCAACACCAAGACGCTTGGACTGCTCCTTTATACCGACTATGTTTATCCGTTCGAGATTGCCGCAGTGATCTTGCTGGTCGCGATTGTTGCCGCAATTGCGCTCACGTTGCGGCATCGCAAGGCGACAAAGTATCAGGATGCGGCACAGCAGATCAACATTCAGCGCAAGGACCGCATACGCATCGTGACGATGCCGGCTGAAAAGGCCGGAGAGACGCCAGGGGAGAGAGGAGAGGCGTGAAAAAACTTTTGCAGGACCGGTGGATTACGGCGTCTCTCGTCTTTCGTCTCTCGCCTCGCGGCGTGTGCGTACGCGCATGATTGGACTGTCTCATTACCTGGTGCTGGGCGCGATCCTTTTTGCGATCAGCGTCATCGGAATCTTTCTCAACCGCAAGAACGTCATCATTCTGTTGATGGCGATCGAGCTGATGCTGCTTGCGGTCAACATGAATTTTATCGCGTTCTCGCACTACCTCAGCGACCCGGCCGGACAGATTTTCGTCTTCTTCATCCTGACGGTCGCCGCCGCGGAATCTGCGATCGGGCTGGCGATTCTGGTCGTGCTGTTCCGTAACCTGAACACCATCGATGTCGAGGATTTGGATAGTTTGAAAGGCTAGCAATTAGTTATTGCAAGGAAGCGATCAGCTGTCAGTCTTCAGTTTGAACCGAGCTCAGGTGACGCGCTGATCCGACGGCTGGCTATAAAAAAAATGACAATGCAAACGTTATACCTGATCATTCCGCTGGCGCCGCTCGCGGGCGCGCTGGTTGCGGGCCTGCTGTGCATGAAGATCAGCAATCGTGCTGCGCATTCCATCACCATATTCGGCATGCTCGTCTCGACCATCGGCGCCGCGGTCGTGTTCTATGACGTGCTGCAAGGCCATACTTACAACGGTTCTGTTTACACCTGGCTCGTCAGCGGCGAGACGCGCTACGAGATTGGCTTTCTGATCGACCGCCTGTCAGCCATCATGATGCTGGTAGTCGCATTCGTGTCGCTCATGGTGCACATCTACACGATAGGCTACATGCGGGACGATCCCGGCTATAACCGTTTTTTCAGCTACATCTCGCTCTTCACGTTCTCGATGCTGATGCTCGTGATGGCGAACAACTTCCTGCAGTTGTTTTTCGGCTGGGAGGCCGTGGGTCTTGTGTCGTATCTGTTGATCGGATTTTGGTATACGCGGCCGACCGCGATTTACGCGAATCTGAAAGCGTTTCTGGTCAATCGCGTCGGTGACTTCGGATTCCTGCTCGGTATCGCGCTTACGCTGATGTATTTCGGAACGCTCGATTACGCGACGGTATTCGCCAACGCCGGGACGCTAAGCTCCAATATGGTGGAGATATTTCCCGGCCACGCGTGGTCGCTGATGACGGTGATATGCGTTCTTCTGTTCGTCGGCGCGATGGGAAAGTCGGCGCAGTTTCCGCTGCATGTCTGGCTGCCCGATTCGATGGAAGGTCCGACGCCGATTTCGGCGTTGATCCATGCCGCGACGATGGTGACCGCCGGCATATTCATGGTTGCGCGCATGTCGCCGCTGTTCGAGCTCTCCGAAACCGCGCTTTCGTTCGTGCTTGTCATCGGCGCGATCACCGCGTTCTTCATGGCGCTGATCGCGATGGTGCAGTACGACATCAAGCGCGTGATCGCTTATTCCACGCTGTCGCAGCTCGGCTACATGACCATGGCGCTCGGCGCCTCGGCGTACCCGGTGGCAATTTTCCACCTGATGACGCATGCGTTTTTCAAGGCGGTGCTGTTCTTAGGCGCGGGTTCGGTAATTATTGCGCTCCACCATGAGCAAGACATGCGCAAGATGGGTGGTTTGCGCAAGTACATGCCGGTCACCTATCTGACGGTGTTGATCGGCGCCATCGCCAACGCCGGCTTGCCGCCGTTCTCCGGGTTTTTCTCGAAGGACACCATTATCGAAGCGGTGCATGCGTCGCATACGTTCGGGGCGACTTTCGCTTATGTGGCAGCACTTGGCGCGGTGCTGGCCGGTGGGTTCTATTCATTCCGGCTGGTATTTTTTGCATTTCACGGCAAAGAGCGCTTCGACACACACGGGCACTCGCCTGACGGTCATGGCGGCACGCCGCATGAATCGCCGCTCGTCGTCACAGTGCCGCTCATCTTGCTCGCGATCCCGTCGATTGCCGCCGGCTGGGTCATCGGCGACGTGGTGTTCGGCGATTACTTCGGCGCCTCGATCCATATCGCCGGCTCGCATCCCGGCGTGGCCGAACTTGCCGAGGAATTCCGCGGCGTGATACCGATGATCGTGCACGGACTCACCGCCCTTCCGTTCTGGCTTACGCTCGCCGGCGCGGTCAGTGCCTGGTACCTGTATATTGCGCGTCCCGAACTGCCGGCGCTGCTGCGCCGGAAGGCGCGCTTCATCGTTACGATTCTCGAAGAGAAATACGGCTTCGACCGCTTCAACGACTGGTTTTTTGCGGGCGGCGCGCGCATGCTCGGCACCGGGCTGTGGCAGCGCGGCGACGTCACCGTCATCGACGGCTTTTTCGTCAACGGCCCGGCGCGGGTGGTGGGCTGGCTAGCGACTGTCGTGCGCCGCATCCAGTCAGGATTCCTGTACGACTACGCGTTCGCAATGATCATCGGCGTACTGCTCCTGCTGTCGGCAT
>DASYSI010000247.1:0-1723 GCA_036003485.1 Burkholderiales bacterium
CGCCGGTGATGATTGATTGGAATTTTGCCAGTCTCGTCGAATTCCAGCGCGCGGTTGAGCTTTTCATGAAGCTCGAGGATCGGCTCGCGCCGCCGTTCGTCGCCGGCGAAAACGGTACGAGCGAAGAGATCGCCACGCGCGATGCTTTGCTTGAGCGCGTGCTCACCGCGGCAAAGAAGGACCTGACGATTCAGCGTTACAAAGGCCTGGGCGAAATGAATCCCGAGCAGCTTTGGGAGACGACGATGAATCCCGAGACGCGTACGTTGCTGCAAGTCCGCATCGACGACGCCGTCGAAACCGATGAAATCTTCACCGTCCTGATGGGCGACCAGGTCGAGCCGCGCAGGAAATTCATCGAAGACAACGCGCTGGATGTAAGGAACCTGGACATCTAATGCTAGTGAGCAGTGAGCGCTCAGTCCGAGTAGCGGACGATTGATAGTAGTCCAGCGCTTCAGCGCTGGGATCGCAATCCCAATAACATTCCTCAGCGCGCTTTAGCGGGCGAAAGAACCAACCGCAGATTACGCAGACGCCACAGATTAAGACCAAAGGCCTTAGATCTTTGGTCTTCGTTTTCGCCTGCGTTCTGCCTACTGCCTTTTGCCTTTTGCTCTGTGCAATCTGCGTAATCTGTGGATAATCTCCCTCCCATGAACACTCGACGCCAGTTTCTGATCCAAGCGCCTATCGCTGTGCTGGTCGCGGCCACCGCGTGCCGTAACAACTCGACATCGACGAGTTCGCCATCAGCTTCAGCTCCGCCGGGCGCGCCCCCGACGTTTGGCACGGGTGCGGGCAGTGGGCCCGCGGTGTCTCCTGAAACATTTGCTGAAGCCGAGAAGTTGATGCAGGTGACGATGACCGACGCCGAGCGGCAACAGGCCGCCGGCTCGTGGCGCACGTCGCTGGCGCAATATCTCGAACGCCGCACCGGCCCACGCAAAGTTTCGCTCGCCGACACGGAAGTGCCGGCGACCTTGTGGAACCCGATGCTTCCGGGGATTAGTGCAGGTCCGGCGCACGACAATTTCGTTCGCTCAAAGACCGACGTGCCGCTGCCTTCTTCGGATGATGCGATCGCTTTCGCGCCCGTCACGCAACTGTCTCGCTGGATCGAATCGCGCAAACTTACTTCCGAGCGGCTCACGAATATCTATCTCGAACGCATCGGCCGACTTGACGCAAAGATTCGCTCAATCATCACGCTCACAAAAGATTACGCGCTCGCGCGCGCCAAACAAGCTGATGCCGAGATTGCTGCCGGCAAGTATCGCGGACCGTTGCACGGCATTCCCTACGGCGTAAAAGATCTGCTCGACAGCAAAGACATTCCGACCACGTATGGCGCCGAACCGTTTCGCAATCGTGTGCCCGCGGCCGACTCAGCCGTGGTCCAACGACTGGACAATGCTGGCGCCGTTCTGATCGCAAAGCTGGCGCTGGGCGCGCTCGCGCTCAACGACATTTGGTTCGGCGGCCAGACGATGAATCCATGGCTCCTCGAAGAAGGCGCGTCCGGTTCGAGCTGCGGACCAGGCGCCGCCACCGCCGCGGGCCTCGTCGCATTTTCGGTTGGCAGTGAAACCGGGGGCAGCATCGTCAGTCCCGCAATGCGTTGCGGCGTGACCGGAATGCGGCCGACATTTGGCCGCGTGGCGCGCACCGGCGCGATGACGCTCTGCTGGTCGCTCGACAAACTCGGTCCCATGACGCGCTC
>DASYSI010000248.1:0-1529 GCA_036003485.1 Burkholderiales bacterium
CTTCGCCTATCACAACGTAGGGGTGCACGCCGAGCCTCGGTGGGCGCAGCCTCGGTGCGGGCGCGGCGTGCGGGCACCCCGGATTAAGTACACGGAGCGAGACTAATTGAATCGTCGTCCCACCGCGGTAGTCTTCGCCTACCACAACGTAGGGGTGCAGTGTCTTTCAGTTCTGCTTGCCCACAAGGTCGACGTGCCTCTGGTTGTCACTCACAACGACAATCCCGCCGAGAAAATCTGGTTCGATAGCGTAGCCAGCCTCGCCGCCGAGCATGGCTTGCCAACGATCACGCCCGATGACCCCAATCGCGCCGAACTCGTTGCGTCAATGCGGGCGCTGGAACCGGATTTTCTATTTTCATTTTATTACCGGTACCTGTTGAAACCGCCGCTGCTGGCAATCGCCAAACAAGGCGCGCTTAATATGCACGGCTCACTGCTGCCGAAATACCGCGGGCGCGTGCCGGTTAACTGGGCGGTCATCAACGGCGAGACCGAAACCGGTGCCACGCTGCATTACATGACCGAAAAGCCTGACGCAGGCGATATCGTCGATCAGCACGCGGTGCCGATAGGGCCCGAGGACACCGCGTTCGACGTGTTTCACAGAGTAACCGAAGCCGCCGCCATCGTGCTTACACGCGCTCTGCCGCGGCTAGTCGCCGGCACCGCACCGCGCAAGCCGCAAAACCTTGCGCTGGGAAGCTATTTCGGCGCGCGCAGACCCGAGGATGGGTCTATCGACTGGCGCCTGTCCGCAACTCGCATCCACAACCTCGTGCGCGGCGTCGCGCCGCCCTACCCCGGCGCGTATACCGAACTGGGCGGCAGCACGCTGCGGATTCTGCGCACGCGCGTCGAGCCTGCGCAGACCGCTTCCGGCCGCGCGCCCGGGCTTTACGTCGACGCGCAAGGCTCATTCGCGTTATGTGCCGATGGCGGCCAGCTGCGCATTCTGGAAATGGAGCTCGACGGCGCACCTTTCACGACAGCTAGCTTTCTGGCACGCTTCGGCAGCAAACCGATACCTTTGGAGGATCTTCGAGCCTTTGGGCCCGGGAAGGGAGCGGTCAGCTATGCTTCAGAATATGCTCTGATCAAAAAAAACATCTAACTGGAGCTTCCTTAAAGGCCACAAGGCAATGAAAAAAATCCTGATCCTCGGCGTCAACGGCTTCATCGGCCATCACCTGTCGCAGCGCATCATCAAGACCACGAATTGGGAAGTCTACGGCATGGACATGCAGACCGAGCGCGTGTCGGATCTGCTCGATCATCCGCGCTTTCATTTCTTCGAGGGCGACATCACCATCAACAAGGAATGGATCGAATACCACATCCGCAAATGCGATACGGTGCTGCCGCTCGTCGCGATCGCAACCCCCGCAACCTACGTCAAGGAGCCGCTGCGCGTGTTCGAGCTCGATTTCGAAGCCAACCTGCCGATCGTGCGCTCGTGCGTCAAGTACGCCAAGCGCATTCTGTTTCCCTCGACTTCCGAAGTGTACGGAATGTGCCGCGACCGCGAA
>DASYSI010000249.1:0-4858 GCA_036003485.1 Burkholderiales bacterium
TTTCGTAGCCCGGAACCCCGGCTTCGCTGATGGTTGGTACGTCCGGCAGGATGGCACTGCGCTTGGCGCCGCTCGTCGCAAGCGCGCGCAGCTTGCCGGAACGGATATACGGTGACGCCTGGATCAGCGAAGACAAACACAACTGTGCCTGTCCCGAGACGGTGTCGAGCAGCGCCGGAGTGCCGCCTTTGTACGGCACATGCAGCATGTTGGTTCCGGTCATGTGCTTGAGAAGCTCGGTGCCGAAATGCGCATTGCTGCCCACGCCGGTCGAGGCGTAGATCAACTGCCCGGGTTTGGCCTTCGCGAGCGCGATCAGCTCCTGCAGGGAATTGGCGGGCAGGGTCTGCGTCACGGCCAGCACATTGGGACCCACTCCGAGCATCGCGACCCACGCGAACGATTTGAGCGGATCGTAAGGCAACTTGTGGATGATCGGGTTGGTGGTAAACGAGGTCGAGATCACGAGCAGGGTATAACCATCGGGTTGCGCGGTGGCGACGATCTCGCTGCCGATGATCGAATTTCCGCCGGCCCGGTTGTCGACGATGACCTGCTTGCCGAGTCGCTCGCTTAAACCCGCGGCCACCACGCGACCTACGATGTCGTTGCTGCCGCCGGGCGGAAACGGCACGACGAGCCGCACCGGCCGCGCCGGATAGCTTTGGGCGGTGGTCGTGAGCGGGTGCGCTGTCAACGCAAGCGCGGCGATGCCGCCAGCCATAACCAGTGCAATGCGAGAGACGAGTGATAACATAACGCAATGCTCCGTATTGATGACGCTGAAGCGATTTTCGTTAAAGCTTCAGCGTGCAGCGCACCGCAGCCATCGGGTGCCTCTCCTCGATTCAGCGCATTTCACGGTGAACGAATTCGATGATCTTGTCGATCGCATCGAGCGAGGCTGGCGCGCTCGGTTGCTCGGAGATGAAAGCCTGGCTCATGCCTTCGAACAGATGCAGGTCGACGCGGCCGCCCGCCTTGCGATAACTTGCGACAAAGCGATCGAGATTGGGACGCGGATGCGCGGGGTCGGCGGTTCCCTGCAAATATAGCACCGGAGGCAACGGCACCTGCTCGCCGCGTTCGAGCGCGAGCGTCGGATTGCCTTCGGCCATAGCCGCTTCGCCGTCCGCCCAGTACTGGTCGTGGCAGGATATCCATTCTTCCGCCTGTTTCGCCGCTGCAGTTTGCAGCACCTTCTTGGCATGATGATAGCGGCCGAGCGGATCGATGACCGGCCAGCACAGCACGACGCACCGCACCGTGGCATCGACGGCTGCTGCGCTAGGCAGAGCCAGCGCTGCGTAGCGTGGATCGTTCGGCCGCATCGCCGCCAGCATGGCCTGGTGGCCGCCGCTGGAAACCCCCAGGATTCCGACTCGATCGGCGCGCACGCCGAACTCCGCCGCCCGCGCTTTGAACCAGCGAATTGCGTAATTGATGTCGGCAAGCGAAGCCGGATATCCGGCTTCGGGCGGCATGCGGAAATCCAGAGAAGCGACGACCACGCCGCTTCTTGCCAGCGCCTCGTCGGTTGCAACATCGCTCGTGCGATCCTTTTTGCACCATGCGCCCCCGTGCAGGTCGATGATAAGCGGAAAGGATCCCGTTTCGCGCGGCCTGTACACGCGCGCGAGCAGCGGCTTGTTTCCGTGCTTGATGTATTCGATATCCTTGACGTCGATTTCGTGGCGCGTGAGTTCGGTGGTCGTCATGATGGCTCCTTAGAGAAATCTATTCTGAACAGAATAAAGGTTATGACAGTAGCATTAATAGAATGGTTTACGCCCGCCAGGTTCGACAGGCCGTTTAGATTTTACAAGGAGTTAAAGCGGTCAGCGGCCCTGAGACATTGAGCGCGAACCCCTCCCTGGCTGCACCTTTTGGGACGAGTATAGCGCAGATGCCTCACTGGCCATTCTGCACTACAAACCTCTTGAATCAGGCATTTAGCTCCTTCATGGCCACGGTATTGATTATCCCGTTTCAAATAGTGTATATAATTACACTAATCAGACAATTTCCGCACCGAATCCAATATGGAACAACTGACCCGCCGCCAGGCGCAGATACTCGAATTCATCAAGGATGGGATCGAAGCCAATGGCTATCCGCCCACCTTGGCCGAAATCGCCGGACATTTTGGTTTTCGTTCGATCACGGGCGCGGTCGGCCACTTAAAAGCGCTGGCGCGCAAGAACGCGCTCGAGCTCACCGCGGGCACGCGGCGCGGCATCCGCGTCAAAGTGCAACCAGGCCTTCCCCTCATCGGCCGTGTCGCAGCCGGCAGCCCGATACTGTCCGAAGCCAATATCCAGGCGCGTTACCGCATTGACCCGGCGTTATTCAAGCCGCGCGCAGATTATCTGCTCAAAGTGCGCGGCATGAGTATGCGCGACGCCGGCATCCTCGATGGCGATCTCATCGCGGTGCACCGCACGCACGAAGCGCGTTCGGGCCAAATCGTGGTCGCGCGGCTGCATGACGAAGTGACCGTCAAACGGCTGCAGCGGCGCGGACATCATGCGGAACTCGTCGCCGAAAATCCGGATTTCAAATCCATCGTGCTGGATCTGCGGCGCGATCCGCTCATGATCGAAGGCACTTGCGTCGGTGTTATCCGCAACGGCCGCACATTATGAATGCACTCGCAGCGCTGCTGTCGCATCCCGCGATCTGGCGCGGCAATCAGTTAGGAAGCGTCAGCATGCCGAGCGTGCCGACCGGGTTTGCCGCGCTCGATGCCGAGCTCCCGGGCGGGGGCTGGCCCACCGCCGCGCTGACCGAAATCCTGCCGCAGCACGAGGGCATCGGCGAACTGCGCATCCTCGGCTATACGCTCGCGCAGCTGTCCGCGCGCGGACGCTGGCTCGCGTGGATCGCGCCGCCTTACCTGCCCTACGCGCCGGCGCTGCAAGCCGCGGGCATTGATCTGGCTAAACTCATTTTCATCAAAACCCGCTCGCCGCGCGAAACGTTGTGGGCAATCGAACAGACGCTGCGCTCCCGCACCTGCGGCGCGGTACTCGCGTGGCCTGACAAGACCACTTATCCCGAGCTGCGCCGCCTGCAGCTCGCCGCCGAAGGCAACCCGGGACTTGCCGTATTGTTTCGCGCTCCGCACAACGCAAGCTCAACCACGCCCGCAACGCTGCGCCTGGGCCTGCAAAGCTGCGCCGGCGAGCTTGCGGTGCGCATATTGAAACGCCGCGGTGCGCTGCTCGCGCACCCGATACTGCTCAGGCCCCCGGCCATCGTGAACAGAAACAAAACAGGATTCAAGTCTCATGTTGTGGACCGCCCTCCATTTCACGTGCCTGCCGCTCGAATCGTTCCCGCAAGCGTCAGCACAGTCTGAACCGTGGGCGGTCACCGACGGCGCGGCGGTAGCGGTTTGCAACCCGCAAGCCGGCGCCCGCGGCGTGCGCCGCGGCATGAGCTTGTCGGCGGCGTGCGCGCTTGCGCCTGATCTCAATTACCGGCCGCGCGATCTCAAAGCGGAAACTGCAGCACTCGAACACATTGCGGCGTGGGCCGGACAGTTTACGCCCAGTGTCACGCTGCAACCGCCATGCGGACTGCTGCTCGAAATCGAAGGCAGCTTGGGGCTCCTGGGCGGCATCAGAAACATCCTCGAATCGATCCGGCGCGGCAGCGCCGAGATGGGATACACACTCACGCTCGCGTGCGCGCCGACGGTGGCAGCCGCATGGCTGCTCGCGCGCGCGGGCAGCGAAAAAATCATCACCGGCAAACGCGCAATCGAATCTGCAATTGCGCCGCTGCCGGTCGCTGCACTCGAGTGCGGCGCGCAGACGCTCGATATTCTCGACGCCATCGGCGCACGGACGATCGGCGAGTTGTTGCAGCTGCCGCGCGACGGGCTGGCGCGCCGCTGCGGCCAGCAGCTGCTCTGCGAGCTCGACCGTGCGTTGGGAATACTGCCCGAAGCGCGCCAGTTCTACTCGCCTGCGCCGCATTTCGAAGCCGCGCTCGAGCTCGGCACCGAGGTTGCCAGCACCGAAGCGCTGCTGTTCGCCGCCAGGCGGCTTTTGATGCAGTTCACGGGTTATCTCGCCGGACGCTGCGGCGGCGTGCAGCATTTCAATCTTGTGCTCATGCACGAAGACCACGCCGACACTTTGCTCGAGATCGGGCTCGTCACGCCCGCGCGCGATCTGGACCGTTTTGTCACGCTCGTGCGCGAACGCCTGGCGGTGCACGCGCTCGCGGCGCCGGTATACCGGATCAGGCTTCAGGCTGACGACATACTCGCGCTGGCAGGCGCCAGCGGCCAGCTTTTTCCCGACCCGGCTCATATCTCCGGCGACTGGGTCAAACTCATCGAGCGCCTGCGTGCGCGCCTGGGCGCCGATTCAGTGCAGGGATTGTCGCCGCGCAACGAACACCGTCCGGAATGCGCATGGCAGACGATAATGCCAGGAACCCGCATCACGCAGGTAGCGCACCCACCGCGGCCGCTGTGGCTCTTAGCTGCGCCGCGCGCGCTCAATGAAGTGGCTTCCAAACCGCACTACCGCAACGGTCCGCTTGCGCTGATCGCGGGTCCCGAGCGCATCGAATCGGGCTGGTGGGACACGGGCGGGATCATGCGCGATTATTTCGTCGCGCAAACACCGGATCATTCGACGCTGTGGATTTATCGCGAACGGCGGCAGCCCGGCGGCTGGTATCTGCACGGCATCTTCGGTTGAATGGTTCAGCATGTTCGACGCGCTGCCGGCGTACGCCGAGCTTCACTGCCTTACCAATTTCACTTTCCTGCGCGGCGCATCGCATCCGGAAGAGCTCGCTGAGCGCGCGGCGGAACTCGGCTATGCGGCGCTCGCCATTA
>DASYSI010000250.1:0-6887 GCA_036003485.1 Burkholderiales bacterium
CGCAGCGATGTTGGCCACCATGCCGGCGATATGCGGCGCCATGCGCGGCGCCTGCGCGATAATCGTCGTATCGACGTTGACCACGCGCCAGCCGTTTTTCGCGAGCAGCGCCGCCGTTGCGCGCAGCAATTCGCGGCTGTCCACGCCTTTATAGCGGGCGTCGCTGTCGGGAAAATGCTTGCCGATGTCGCCGAGCGCGGCGGCGCCGATCAGCGCGTCGCACACCGCGTGCAGCAGCACGTCGGCGTCCGAATGGCCGTCGAGCCCGCGCTCGTGCGGTATGGTCACGCCGCCGATCACGAGCTTGCGCCCCGCTTTCAGCGCGTGTGCATCAAATCCCTGGCCGATTCTCATGATGGAGTCCCTAACACAGTGAAACGCGCGATGCGCTGTCACGATTTTGGCTCAGGGCTAGAAGAAAGTCCCGCGGCTTAGTCATTCTAAGCAAGGGGCTTTTCGACAACGCCATGGGCCAAAACTCGTGCCAGCCCGAAGGGTTGCAGCCAGAATCGGCGCTGGCCGCGTTGCTCGACTTGGCAATAGAATGACTATTGCCCGCATCGAGCGCCTCGCCATCACCAATTCTGGCTGCAACGCACACGTGTTTCATTATGTTAGGCGCTCTTAAATTGCCGATGCAGACAGCCGCGTTCGTATTAGTGAAAGAATTTTATCCGGATTGCACGCGGCGTTAGGGTCAGTCTACGCGTGCACCTGAGAACTTGACTACCTGTGCCCACTTCGTCATTTCTTCCTGTAAATAGGCTGCGAACTGCTGGCGCGTGCTGCCGATCGGAATCGAGGCCTCGGCCACCAGCCGCGCGTTGATGTCTGGCAACTGTACAATTTTCACAAGATCGCTGTTGAGTCTTGTCGCGATGCGGTCAGGTGTTCCCAGTGGAAGCATGGCGCCGTACCACTGGGCCGCCTCGTATCCCGGAAGGCCCGATTCGGCCACGGTCGGCAAATCCGGGAAAGTTGGAGAGCGCTGGGTGCTGGTAATGGCGAGCGCGCGCAGCCTGCCGCTCTGCACGTGTGGCATCACTGCCAGCGCCGGCACCATCGTCAGTGGCGCTTCGCCGCTCAATACCGCAATTACCGCCGGGCCCGAACCTTTGTACGGCACGTGCACCAAATTGACGTGCGCCATTGTTTTGAACAACTCGGAAGCGAGGTGCGCGGTCGAGCCGTTGCCGCCCGAAGCATAGTTGATTTTCCCCGGAGCGGATTTCGCGAGCGCAATCAACTCGGCCACCGATTTGACCGCGAGTGATGGATGCACGACGATGACATTCGGCGACTTGGCGAGCAGCGAAACCGCGATAAAGTCTTTCACGGGATCGAACGGCAACTTGCCATAGAGGGTGGCGTTCATTGCAAGATTGGCGCTGCCCCACAGTATGGTATATCCGTCCGGCGCCGCTTTCGATGCGAGTTCGGCGCCGATGTTACCGCCCGCGCCGCCACGGTTGTCGATGATCACCTGCTGGCCGAGGCTTTCACTCAACTTGGCTGCAAACAGGCGGGCCGAGGCATCCGCGCCTCCCCCTGGAACGAAGGGCACGATCAAACGCACGGGCTTGGTAGGATAACTTTGAGCATCGGCATCGGCGCCGTGCAGGATCGCGAGCGCGCTACCACACGCAACGCCCAGTACTTTCATTCTAAATTTCACGTTGCTCCTCGATTTCTGGCGCGTGCGTTGGTACGCAACCCGCAACTCCCAAAGCGATCACTACACGTCTATTGTATGATACAAGAACCGAATATCCTGTGAACGCTCGCGTTTGGCAATCGAACCGAAATCCGATTACGCGCACTGACGAGGAGAGAAAAATGGCAGTCAGCAATCCCGAAAGACGAACGGTGCTGGTCTATGATCCCACTGCGGAGGAAGGCACAAGCCAGGATAAACTTGCGCTGCGGCTTGCGAGTCTGGACGGTAAGGTCGTGGGCCTGCTCGACAATACCAAAGATCTCGTCGATACGCTGCTCAACGAAGTCCAGGTTTTGCTGCAAAAGGATTTTCCGAAAGCCGAGTTCCGCTATTTTCGCAAGGACTCGGTCAGCGGCGCGCCGCCCGGCCTGATGCACCAGGTCGCGCAATGCGACGCGGTCGTCACCGCAGTCGGCGACTGAGGGTCATGCTCGTCGTGGAGTGTCCGCGACAGTATGAGCCTCGAGCGCAGCGGAATTCCCACTGCGACGTTCATTACCCACGCGTTTGCCAATTACGCGCGCGGTCTGTGCCGTATGCAGGGACTGGAGGCGCTTCCCAGCATCGTCATTCCGCATCCGATCGCGTCACGCCCTACCGAAGAACTGCGTGAGAAGGTGCGGCGCGTCTATAAAGAAGTGCGCTCGGCGCTGATTCAGGCGGAATGAGCGCGAGGTAAAAGATCAAAATCGCATCCTTCGCTCTTATCCATTACCGTTCACGGGACACACCATGAGCGCAGTACCAGGCAAGACAGCGCCCGTTGCGGGCGCGCGCCAGTTCGAAGTCGACGATAGTCTCGAATCCATATTCGACTATTTCGATGCAGCATGCGAAAAAGGCTGGACCGACGGTCTGCCTGTCTACCCACCGACTGCGTCGCGCGTCGCGGCCATGCTGCGCTATACCGACCGCAAGCCTGACGACGTGGCCGGGATCATTCCGCCGCGCAATGGGGCGGCGACGATCGAAAAGATTGCAATCAACGCGGTCATGACAGGATGCCGTCCCGAATACCTGCCGGTCCTGATCGCCGCGGTCGAGGCCATGGTGCAGACCGATTACAACCTTTATGGAAGGCAGACGACGACCCATCCCGGCGCGCACCTGTTGATCGTTCACGGACCGATCCGCAAGGAGCTCAATGTGAACTGTCGCCAGAACGTTCTCGGTCACGGGTGGCGCGCCAACGCGACGATGGGCCGCGCGTTACGCCTGATCATGATCAACGTCGGCGGCAATCAGCCGGGCGTTACCGATATGGCGACGCATGGGCATCCCGGCAAGTACTCGTACTGCATGGGAGAAGACGAGGAGAACAGCCCTTGGGAGCCGTTTCACGTCGAGCGCGGATTTGCGAAAGAGGTGAGCGCGGTGACCGTTCTATGCGCGGAAGCGCCGCACAATATCAATGACCAGATCAGCAAGACGCCGCAGTCGTATCTGGGCTCTGCCGCATCGACGATGTCGCACCTGGGCGGCAATGCGATTTACCGCTCCGGGCTGAAGAGCGAGCAGATGCTGGTGATACCTGCCGAGACCGCGCAATGGATGTGGGAGCAGGGATGGAGCAAGTACGACGTGAAGCTTTTTCTGTTCGAGAAAGCGCGCCAGCCCATACGCGCCATGCGCAACCGCGGCGGATGGGATATGGCGCCGTGGCCCAAGGGCGTCGACCCCAACGATGACGATTGCAGCGTGCCTATCGTGGGCCGGCCCGACGATATCCTCATCCTTGTAGCTGGCGGTCACCAGCGCCACATGAATTTCATTCCCACTTCGGGCTACAACCTGAGTGTCACGCGCCCCATCACGCTGAAAGACGGAACGCCGATCCGCTCGACGCAGGACTTTCTCAGGTGAGCACGCTGAAAGGAGCAAACCGTGGACGAGAACGAGCTGAACGAGCTGACGCGTAAGACTTCGGAGCGGCTGCTCGGTCCGCACAAAAAAGGTGAGGGCACGTACGCGTTATGGCGCGAGTTCGACCCCGAGCTGGCGAAACACTTCTCGCGGTTTTTCGTCGGCCGCCTGTACGCGCGCGAAGTGCTATCGCAGAAGCAGCGCGAACTTTGCGCGGTGGGAGCGCTCACAGTGAGGAATTTCTGGGAAGAACTCCACATCCATTGTCACGCCGCGCTGAATGTCGGGGCGAGCGATGAGGAAGTCGCCGAAGTCATTTTTCAGATGTCGACCTATGGCGGAGTACCGTGCATGCATGAAGGACTGAAAGTGCTGAAGCGGGTCCTGCAGGAACGAGGCGAATGGAAGGAACAGTCCCGCCCCTGACGCTGGCAGGCTGATTCCTGTTTAATATTTGGTGTAGCCGCCGTCGATCAGGAAGGTGTCGCCAGTATGATAGGCGCTCGCGTCGCTCGCGAGATAAACGGCGATCGCGCCGAAATCGTCCGGTGCGCCCCAGCGCCGCAGCGGTACGCGCGGCAAAACCCGGTCGGCAAACTTGTCCCAGTGCAATACCTCTTCGGTCATCGGTGTGTCGATCCAGCCCGGCTGAATCGCGTTGGCACGTATCTTGTAGCGAGCGAGTTCGACTGCGAGAGCGTGCATCATCGAGATCACGCCGCCTTTGCTCGCCGCGTAATGCTGGTTGCGCGGCGGACCCGAGATCGCGGCCAGGCTCGAGGTGACGACGAGCGCGCCGCCGTGAGCGCGATCTATCATATGCCGCGCGGCGGCGCGCAGCGTATAAAACGCGCCGTCGAGGTTCACGCGCATCACGCGCCGCCACTCCTCCGCTGTCAATTCGACAAATGATTTGACGCCGCTGCTGCCGATTACGCCGGCGTTTGCAAAGCATGCGTCGACGCGGCCGAAATGATTGACGGTGTCAGCGAATGCGCGCTCGACTTGAGTCTCGTCGCCGACGTCGCAGCGTAGCGCAAGCACTTCGGTGCGGTGCGCGCGCAGCTTTGCAATGGCCGCCGCGTTCTTCGCTTCGCTCGTGCCCCAGATGCACACGGCCGCACCCGCTTGCGCGAGTGCGTTCGCCATCCCGAGCCCGATGCCGCCGTTGCCGCCGGTGATGGTGGCGACTTTACCTGTCAGATCGAATGCTTTGAATGCCATCGGATTCCTTTCGCTGCTTCACGAAGAAACAGTCTATAGATATAACCATCAGCGGGGAACGCCAGCGCGCGCGCAGCGCATCCGGATGACCGGTGATCGGGATTGCGATATAGTAACCGTCGTTTTATATCAGCCAGTTCCGCCTGCAGAATTCTGAACAAGGAATTACACCAATGATGGATATCCTCGATCCGACGATCGCGACCGCGCGCGAGCGTATCGATTACACGCCGCGCCCGAAAAATCTCAAAGGCCTGCGCGTTGGGCTCATCGACAATACGCGAAAAAATTCCGAGGCCGTATTGCGCAAGCTCGCCGCCAAGCTCGAAGCCGCGCATGGCATCAGGATGGAAGTGCTGGTACACAAGCATCAGCGCGCGCCGCTCAAAGACGATCAGATCGCGGATTTCAAAGGACGGACCGACTTCGTCATTGCCGGAGTCGGCGATTGAGGAGCGTGCTCGTCGGGCAGTTTGCTCGACGCTGTAATCCTGGAAAAGGCCGGCATTCCGGCGATTCCGATCATCACCGACGCCTTTGATGCCACGGCCGGGGAGATGGCGCAGCTTTGGGGCGTGCCGGATTTCCGGTTTGTGATGATCCCGCACCCGCTCGCCACCCTGACGTCTGCAGATATCGATCGGCGCGCCGAGGAGTTGATTGGAAAAGTGCTCGGCCTGTTGCAACAAGGCCAGCCCGATTAAGGCTGAGCCACCCAGAAGTTTTTATTAAAGGAATCGCTTGGCAACCACAACGCAGTCCGCTGCAACGCTACCCGAAGCTGAAGGTGAAGTCTGTATTCCGATCAATGCATCGGAACAAATCGAGTTTTGCTACGCCCGCGGCTGGACCGACGGTTTACCGGTGGTTCCTGCGAGCCGGTTCCTGGTCGGCGAAATGCTCGAGGCGGGAAGTCTGAAGCCCGACGCGGTGATTGCCGACATGCCGTCGCGCAAAGTTGCGGTCACGGCGGAAAAAGTCGCAATCAACGCCGTCATGGCGGGGTGCAAGGCCGAATACATGCCGGTCGTCGTCGCCGCGGTCAAAGCGCTCGCGGCGCCCGAGTTCGGACTGCATCACGTGGCCTCCGCACTATCGGGGCCGACCATCGTCATTCTCGTCAACGGACCGATTGCGCAAAAGCTCCGCATTAACGCGACCAACAATGTGTTTGGACCCGGCGTGCGCGCCAATGCGACGATCGGCCGCGCGTTGAGGCTCGTGCTTCTCAATTGTTTGAAATACAGCCCCGGCGTTTCGGATCGCGCAACCATGGGCACGCCGGGCAAATACACGTGCTGTATCGCTGAGAACGAGGAAGATCATCCGTGGCAGCCGTGGCACGTGGAGCGCGGCTTTAAGCCAGAAGACAGCACGGTAACGCTCGTGGCGGCGAGCACCATGATTCAGATCTGGCACTACGGCGATCATGTACAGTTGTTGCGGTCGATCGGCGACGCAATGTCGTTCCTGGGCTCGATTGCGATTCTCGGCCGCACGCCGGGTGCAGTGGTACTGGGAGGAGAGCACACGCAACTCCTGCGAGCGAGCGGCTTGAGCAAAAAACAAATTTGTGAGCGTATCGTTCAGCACACCGGGCGAACCATAGCGGAACTCAAGCGCGCGGGCCGAATCGACGGGGCCGTCACACCCGAAGACGAAACCCGAATTCATTATGCGCTCGACACACCTGAGGAAGTGATGTTGATTTGCGCCGGCAGCCCGATCGGCGCGTTGTCGATGGTGATGCCGGGATTCGGTTCGTCCAAAACGGCGGGGCGCAGTCCTGCCATTCTGATCGAGTAGATGGATTTCGCATTTACTCCCGAGCAGGAAGCGATACGCACCGCGGTCGCAAAGCTATGCGCTGATTTTGATCTCGATTACTGGTTGAAGAAGGACGGCGAAGGAAGTTTCCCGCACGATTTTCACGCCGCGCTCGCGCGTGGCGGCTGGCTGGGCATTGCGATGCCGGCCGAGTATGGCGGCGCCGGGCTGGGCGTCGTCGAGGCGGCGGTCATGATGCAGACGATCGCCGCGTCCGGTGCCGGCATGTCGGGTGCGTCGGCGGTGCACCTGAATA
>DASYSI010000251.1:0-1894 GCA_036003485.1 Burkholderiales bacterium
CGTTCTGGGTGGTGCTTGCATGCCAGGCGGCAATGGCGCTCGGCACGCTATTCGGCGGCTGGCGTATCGTCAAGACGATGGGCCAGAGAATTACGAGTTTGAAGCCGGTGAGCGGATTCTGCGCCGAAACTGGCGGCGCGATCACGCTGTTTCTCGCCACCGGGCTTGGCGTACCAGTATCGACGACCCACACGATAACCGGAGCGATTGTCGGCGTTGGCTCGGTGCAGAAACTTTCCGCGGTGCGCTGGGGGGTCGCGGGCAATATCGTCTGGGCATGGCTGTTTACCATCCCATGCTCGGCGTTCATTGCGGCGCTCGCGTGGTGGCTTGCGCACCTTTATCTCTAGCTTACTCAGCGTGCAGGCCCGCCGCCGCCAGCTCGCGGCACCTCGGTGCGCCGCGAGCTGGCTTCAAATCAACTGACCAATGCGGGCGCGGCGCCCGACTTGCTGGCTGGCGCCGCCTGGATGCGCAGAGACTTGTCGTCTTCGCGCAGCTTGGTGATTTCGCCGCTGATCTCGCCGCCTTCCTCAATCACGACCTTGTGATAACGGATCTTTCCGGAAACTTTGCCGGTGGAATGAACGGTCAAACATTTTCTGACCGTGAGCTCGCCTGAAAACGTGCCGCGAATTTCCGCAATGTCGATGCCCACGGTTCCGGCAAACGTGCCATCCGGCGCGATCTGGATGATGCGGCTATCCATCGTTGCCTCGACGTGGCCTTCAACAACCAGCGTATCGCAATCGGTGATTTCAACGCCTTTCATCCGAATATTGCGGCCGACGATGAGCTGACTGCCTGGCGCGTCGGCGTTGGCGGCAACGCTTTTCGGTGCATTACGGGCGTTATCGCGGGACGCCGCATCGTGCGGCTGCGGATTCGCATGAGCGGCCGATTGCGCGGTGGAGCCGGACGCGCCGGTTGTCCCCGCAGGCTGCGGAGTGACCGGCTGACGTCCGAAAAATGGGTCGCGTGTCAGCATTTTCTAATCCCCTTTGAGTGTTGGAAAACTGAATCGTCAGCATTTGAGATGACGAATCCAACGACCCAACGCAACTTGCATGCCGGATGTCATATGTATGAGGAAACAATGGCTTGCTTCGCACTCTTGCGTATGACTTGTAGTCAATCAGCGACAACAAGCTATCCATCTATTTCTAATGCGATGATTCGTAATGAAATAGGGTGTCGGTATTTGACGACAGCCTGACGCTGCCAGCACTCGGATTTACGGAGCGAGCCGCGCGATTTTCCAGTTCCGCATTTCGCGCGTGTACAGCACTCGGTCGTGCAGGCGGTTGGGTCGCCCTTGCCAGAACTCGATCGCTTCCGGAATCAAGCGGTAGCCGCCCCAATTCGACGGGCGGCGCGGATTATCGCCGTGGCGCGCCTCGGCATCGGCGAAGCGCGCTTCGAGCGCCTTCCGGTTCGGCACCACGCTGCTTTGCGGCGATGCGATTGCGGCATAACGGCTGCCGAGCGGCCGGCTCGCGAAATACGCATCCGATTCCTGTGCCGGGATCTTTTCGACGCGACCTTCAATCCGCAATTCGCGCTCGAGCTCGACCCAATGAAACAGCAGCGCCGCGGCGGAATTCGCGGTGAGTTCCCTGCCTTTGCGCGATTTGTAATCGGTGTAGAACACAAAGCCGCGTGCGTCGACGCCCTTCAATAAAACGATGCGTGCTGCCGGCTGACCGGCCGCGGATACGGTCGCAAGTGTCATCGCATTCACCATGGGGATCTGCGCCTTGACTGCGGCATCGAACCACAGGTCGAACTGCTGGAGTGGATCGCGCGCGACGCCGGTTTCGTCAAGGCTCTCGCGCATGGTTTCCTGGCGTACGTCGGCGATATTCATGAGGCAAAGTGCAAGCGCTCGTGGTGA
>DASYSI010000252.1:0-3303 GCA_036003485.1 Burkholderiales bacterium
GGAAGCGTTCTCGAAAGCCATGGGTACGGGTTTCCGTTATCCGGTCACGCTGCAGTCAATCAGCATTGTGCAGGACCGCCGCGGCAAGCCCGGATTCGAATTCCATCCCAAGCTCGCCCAGCTCGTCGCGGACGAGGGCATCACCGGGCATTACGTCACCATCAGCGACGAAAAAAGCCTGGCGTGCGCGTGCGTGGTGCTCGAAAAATGAGTCCGGCGCGCGCAATTGCGCTCGGCCCGGTGATACTCGATGTCGCAGGCATCGAACTGACCGCCGACGATCGCAAACGCCTCGCGCATCCGATGGTCGGCGGCGTGATTCTATTCGCGCGCAACTACGAATCGCCCGCCCAGCTCGCGCAGCTCACGCGCGACATTCGCGTGCAGCGCCAGCCGCCGCTGCTGATCGCAGTCGATCAGGAAGGCGGCCGCGTGCAGCGCTTTCGCGACGGGTTCACGGCATTGCCGGCGATGCGCGAGCTGGGCGCAGTCTGGGACAGCGATCCCGCGCAGGCGAAGCGGCTCGCGCAAAGCGTCGGTTATGTGCTGGCGACCGAACTTCGTGCCCACGGCGTCGATCTGAGTTTTACTCCAGTGCTCGATGTCGATCACGGCAACAGCAGCGTCATCGGGGATCGGGCATTTCATAGCAGTCCAAATGCCATCACTGAGCTCGCGCTCGGATTGATTCATGGACTCGCGCTGGGCGGCATGTCGTCGGTCGGAAAACATTTCCCCGGGCACGGACATGTCACGGCTGATTCGCATCGCGAGATGCCGGTCGATGCGCGGCCCTATGCCGCGATAGAAGCGTCCGATCTGCAGCCGTTCCGGCGCCTGATCGAGAATGGCCTCGGCGGGATCATGCCGGCGCACGTGGTTTATCCTGACGTCGACACGAAGCCGGCCGGTTTTTCTGAAATCTGGCTGAAGCAGATCCTGCGGCAGCGGCTTGGATTCGACGGAATCATATTCAGCGACGATTTATCGATGGAAGGCGCGAGCAGCGCGGGCGGCATCGTCGAGCGCACGCGCGCTGCGTTCGACGCCGGGTGCGATCTGGTGCTGGTGTGCAACAACCCGCAATCCGCCGATGAGTTGCTGACCACGCTGGACTATCAGATGCCGGCGACTGCGCTGGCGCGGCTCGCGCGCGTCCACGGTCGCGGCGGGCCGGAGTCTCCGGCACAGCTGGAGCGTGATCAGCAATATCTTGACGCCGTCGCTGTCGTGCGATCGGTCGGTGTCAAAAGCGGCGAGCTGCCGTTATATCGTTAATAGCCGGCATGAGCTTCTCGATATTGAAGTGAGATTTTCGCTCGATTGCCGCGACTGCCCGCGCCTGGCGGGATTTCTCGATCAAGTCAGGCACGACCATCCCGATTATCATGCGCGGCCGGTCGCGCCTTTCGGCGCTGCGCGGCCACGGCTTCTGATCGTGGGGCTTGCACCCGGCATGCACGGCGCCAACCGCAGCGGCCGGCCCTTCACCGGTGACCACGCGGGCATTCTGCTGTATCGGACGTTGCATCGTTTTGGTTTTGCTTCGAGCGCGCGGTCCGTCCATGCGAACGACCGATTGAAACTGACCGGCTGCCGCATTACCAATGCCGTCAAATGCGTGCCTCCGCAAAATAAGCCTGAACTGCGGGAAATCAAGCAATGCAATCGCTATCTGAAAGCCGAGCTCGCTCTACTTAAAAAGGGTGCAATCGTGTTGGCGCTGGGCGCCATCGCGCACCAGGCGGTGCTGCTTGCGCTCGGATCCAAAAAATCGGAGTTTCCGTTTCGCCACGGCGCACGCTACACACTGCCGAGCGGTCTAGTACTATACGATAGCTATCACTGCAGCCGGTATAACACCCAGACCAAACGCTTGACAGAAAGCATGTTTAATCAAGTATTTAGAGACATTGTTCAAAATTTGTCCAAAATTTGTCCAAAACCCCGGCGTTAACCGAGCTTCACAACCATCCATTCCCCGCGTGTCGTGATACAACGCGGTTGTATTTTCATGTTTGTGACCGAGCAACACCCGCGTATCCACACCCCCTTGGTCCCGGTATAACCGTTCGGAGAGGGAGCGTAGTTCGTGAAAGGAGGGCGGGGTCTTGCTTGGCCACCTCAACCCCGAAGCGTCCCGCGCCGTAGCGAAGGCTTTCGCTATCGTGCCGTGATGAACCGGATCACTGGGTTTGAAATTGGGACCGTGGCTCACGTGATGCACCATATAACGCGAGAGCACGACATTCTCGCGGCATCTTCGAACAACGTCCGCCACCGATAACCCGAGCACGTTAAGCCGTAGATCGAGCGGGATGCAGACGCGGCTCGGATGCGTGCCCTTGATTTGCTGTATCCATAGCTGCCGTTCGCGCTCATTTTTAAACTGCATCACCGCAATATCCCCGCCGCGCTGGGCGGTGACGATGCCAAGCTCGATCGCGTTGATGGCCCAACGGCCGAGAACTCCGGGGGCGACCATTTCCTACGCCTTGGCATAGATCACCTTGAATTCGTCCCACGTCAGACGCGCACGCTTGACCTCGGCTGATTCGACCTCCACTAGGCGCGCGGGGTTACTGCCGGCTGGAATAACGCCCTTGGCTTCGGCTCGCTCAAATACATCGAACATGAAGCGAAGCATCGCCCGAGCCGACGGATATCTCTCACCTCGTTAATGCGCCAGATCGTGTCTATTAACTTATGGGCCCGTTTGTCCCCGAGAATTGGAATCACCAAGGCCGCGCTCTTCGCCGCGACTTTCCTCGCGTGACATTTGATTGAGGGGGGACCCTTGACTACTTGTGTGTGATGCCGCAAGCGCTGACCATCGCGAGTGGCAATTTCCACGATCGCTTGGGGGCCATCCGCTTTTCTGAGCTTTACACGAGAAGCGGCGAACCGAATGTTGGCCCTATTGCAGAACCTGTAGTGGTTCGGTAGCCGTGCGCTTTTTAATAATCGATTGCGTTGTCCACGATGATCGGCTGGCACATGTTTTCGGCGAGTCGTTGTCCAACCGTTCGCGCCATGATGTCGCCACCGCCGCCTGGCGCGAGGGGTACGATCAGCCGGATGGCTTTAGCGGGTTAACCGAAGCCTTCAGTCGAGAGACCTTGCGCCAAGCAGTGGGATGCAGCACCGAGCATCGCACTCGCCAAAGCTGTGCATCCCCAACTCGATAACGCGCGCAAAGCTGCACGGCAAAGATGGTGAGTCAAGTGTGTTGGGAACCGGCGAACCACTACAACCGCAGGTCTTTGCTTACGTCGTGTCAGTGGTCACGGCTACAGGCCATTA
>DASYSI010000253.1:0-1516 GCA_036003485.1 Burkholderiales bacterium
ACCGGACAGCGCGGCGATTGCTGCGGTAATCGCCGCGTGCAGATTGGCCTTGGTGCCGATCACCACGCGCGCAGCGAACGAGGATGCATTCGATCCATGCTCTGCGTGCAGTATGAGGTCGCGGTCGACCAGCTGTGCGCCGTCGGCATTGGGCGTTTTTCCTTTCAGCATCCACAACAGATTCGCGGCGTGGCTTTGGCTGCGATCCGGCGCAATGGGCTCGTTGCCCTCGCGGATGCGCGAGTGCGCCGCAACGATGATAGGGACCTGCGAGGTGAGGCGAATTGCCTTGCGCAGCGTGGCCTCGCGCGAGTTGTCGCCGACGTCAGGATCGAATGCCGAGAGCGCAGAGACCGCCGTGCGCAGCGTGTCCATGGGATGCGCCGATTTCATCGCGCGGATGATCCCGTAGATCGGCTCGGGCAGGCTGCGCGCTCCTTTCAGGTCGGAATCGAAACTCGAGAGCTGCTGCGCGGTGGGCAAATCCCCGTGCAGTAGCAGCCATGCGGTTTCCTCGAACGTCGAATGCTCGGCAAGGTCGTGGATGGAATAGCCGCGGTAGCGCAAGTCTCCGGCTTTGCCGTCGATGAACGTGCATGACGAGCGCTCGAAATAGACGCCCTTCAATCCGCGGTGAATCTTGATCGACTCGGTCGTTTCCGCCATGGATGCCTCTGGGCAGTTTTTTATTACATGCTGCAGCGAATGGATGTGATTGCCGAGGTTTTTAATCACGCACGAGCGGATTTGCGCAAGGTCGTGCTGCCGGAGGGCGAGGACGAGCGCGTGCTCGCCGCTGCTTGCAGGCTGCACGAGCAGAGGATCGCCATTCCCATCATTCTCGGCAGCGAGGAGGCGCTCACGCAAACGGCAGGGCGTGCGAGCGTTGACGTCTCAGGGCTGGAAATAATCGATCCGCGCAATGACGCGAGACTAAACTCTTATGCGTTGGCCTGCGCAGCCACTCGGCAAAGTCTGACTCCCGGCATGGCCACGCGTCTGGTGGCCAAACCGCTTTATTTCGGCGGCATGATGGTGCGCCAGGACGATGCCGCCGCCATGGTGGCGGGTGCAATGAATCCGACGCGCCGCGTCATTGAAGCGGGACTACTGACCATTGGACTTGCAGCAGGCATTGCGCTGCCGTCCAGTTATTTTCTGATGATCATTCCGAATTATCTCGGACAAGGCGAGAAGGCGCTTGTCTTTGCCGATTGTGCGGTGAACGCTCAGCCGAGTGCCGAAGAGCTCGCCGATATCGCAATCGCCTCGGCGGCAAGCGCAGAAAAATTGCTGCGTGAAAATGCCCGCGTCGCGATGCTTTCGTTCTCGACCCATGGCAGCACCCAGCACGCAGACGTGGAGAAAGTCCGGCGCGCGGTGACGCTTGTGCGCGAACGGGCGCCGCAGCTTGTAGTTGACGGCGAGCTGCAAGCGGACGCCGCGCTCGTGCCGGTAGTAGCGCAGAAGAAGGTAAAGGCGCCGAGCGCGGTGGCAGGGCACGCAAATGTGCTGA
>DASYSI010000254.1:0-7319 GCA_036003485.1 Burkholderiales bacterium
CAAAAATAAGTATCCCAATTAGCGTACCCATCGGCGTTGCCTCCTTACCGACTATGGTAACAGGGATCGGCATTTACGCAGGTTTGTTGTGGCGTGCGAAAGTCAGTACCGGCCGCCGCGGCGTTTACGACCGGCTGGAGTACAATTCTGTTCCGCTGGATCCTGGTCATATTCGCAATTGGTAATTTCGCCTTCGGAAAGCCCCATGAGCCTGACGTCGTACGAACCTGTGACACCGCGCCTGCACCGCTCCGAGCTCGCGGTGCCAGCTTCCAACCCGAAAATGATCGACAAGGCGAGCCGCTGCGCCGCCGATGTGATATTTCTCGATCTCGAGGATTCGGTGGCCCCGGGCGATAAAGCGCGCGCACGTCAGAACGCGATCGCGGCGCTGAACGATATCGACTGGGGCGACAAGACGCTTAGTGTGCGCGTCAACGGCCTCGATACTCAATATACCTATCGCGACGTGATCGAGGTGGTCGAAGCGTGCCCGCGCCTTGACCTGCTGTTCCTGCCTAAGGCGGGTGTCGCGTGCGATGTCTACGCGCTCGATGTGCTCGTCACGCAGATCGAGATGGCGCAGGCGCGCACCAAGCGGCTCGGCTTTGAGGTGATGATTGAGACTGCATTGGGACTCTGCAACGTCGAGTCGATCGCGCAGTCGAGCCGTCGTCTCGAGGCAATGTGTTTCGGCTCAGGCGATTTCGCGGCGTCGACCGGCGCGCGTACCACGACCATTGGCGGCCTCAATCGCGATTATGGCGTGTTGAGCGAGCCGGATACGAACGGCACACGCGCTTACTTTCAGATGGATCCGTGGCATGCGGCGCAGGCGCGCATCGTCACCGCGTGTCGTGCCTACGGCCTGCGCCCGATCGACGGCCCATATAGCAACTTCAACGATGCTGACGGATTTCGCGCGTCGAGTATGCGTGTCGCAGCGCTCGGCTTCGAAGGCAGGATGTTGATCCATCCGTCGCAGATCGAGTGCGCCAACGACGTGTTCAGTCCCGCGCCGGACGAAGTCGCGCGCGCACGCCGCATCGTCGACGCGATGGCGCAGGCGGCGCGTGACGGCAAAGGCGCGGTGTCTCTCGACGGCCGCATGATAGATATCGCCAATATCCGCATGGCGCAACAGCTATTGCAGAAAGCGCACGCAATCGCAGCAGCGAAGCGCTGATGCGTTCGCGCTTCGCCGCCGTGCGGTTCGTATTTCATTGATGCGGATTACGCCAATCGCCCGTCGCGCATATGAGATGAGTGCGATGGCCGATGCTGATGATTGCAGCGCGAGGCGGCTCAGGCTTGTGGCGTTTGCGCGCAGGCGTTATTGGATTAAACTTGAAACAAGAAGGGGCGGTGTCGCGTTGGATTAACCGGCAAAGGAGGGGGACATGAAAACTGTCAAGCAATTGCTGCAGGGAAAATCGAAGGCGCTGTGCACGATAGGCCCTGACGCGCGCGTGTTCGATGCGTTAAAGCTCATGGCAGACAGGGATATCGGCGCGCTGCTGGTAGTCCAGGATGACAAGCTGGTCGGCATCCTGTCGGAACGCGATTACGCGCGCAAAATGATCCTGCACGGCAAATCGTCGCTCGATACGCCGGTCAGACAAATCATGACCGAGCGCGTGATCTGCGTGCAGCCGAGGAACACCGTCGAGGAGTGCATGGCACTGATGACCGACAAGCGCTTCCGTCACCTCCCGGTGATCGAGAACGACCGGTTGATCGGCGTGGTGTCGATCGGCGATCTGGTCAAGGAGACGATCTCGGAGCAGCAATTCATGATCCAGCAGTTGGAATCCTACATCCACCGCTAGCATTAGCCTGATAGAACCAAAGCTCGGCCGCCAACGACGTACACGACGGAAACGAAAAAGCAGGAATGCGATTCGGCGCCATCATCATCGGCGATGAAATTATGTCGGGCAAGCGCCAGGACAAGCATATGGCGCAGGTTATCACGACGCTCGGCGAGCGCGGTCTCGGTCTCGCGTGGTGTCAATATCTGGCAGATGAACCCGACCTCATTACCGCGACACTTGCGCGTACGCTCGCTTCGGACGACGTCGTATTCAGTTTCGGGGGCATTGGCGCGACACCCGACGACCACACGCGGCAGTGCGCCGCAAACGCGGCCGGTGTTACGCTTTCGCTGCATCCCGATGCCGAAATCGAGATACGCGCGCGTTTCGGCGCCGATATCACGCCTCAACGCTTGTTGATGGGTGAGTTTCCGCGCGGTAGCCGCATCATTCCAAATCCGTTCAACCGAATTCCTGGCTTCAGCTTACGTCATCACCACTTTGTCCCGGGTTTCCCGCAGATGGCATGGCCAATGATGGCGTGGGTGCTCGATAACTGGTATGTCGAATTTCATGCGGCGGGACGCACGGCGGAAAGCGCGATCATCGTACGCGGTGCAGGTGAAAGCCAGCTGATAGAGCTCATGCATGCCTGCCTTGCGCGCTTTCCAGGCGTTAAGGTCTTCAGCCTTCCACATATGAGTCAGAGCGACCGCTATGTTGAACTCGGGGTGCGCGGCGATGCAAAGCTGATTCCGGAAGCAATCGCCGATCTGAAGAACGGCGTGTCGGCATTGGGTTTTAGCTGGTCTGAAACTGTCTAGCCGGCCGATGCAGAATTCCACGGGGCCGCGGCGATTCTTTGCTAGGCCGGCGCGAGTACATGAAAAAGCCCCGCGCTTGGGCGCAGGGCTTTTGACTTACGCGTGAGCCGGAATTAAGCGGCTTTTTTCTTGCTGACGTTGACTGCCTGATTTGTCGCGGCTTCGACGTTGGCATGGGTCATTTCGCTGAACTGTTTCGCCGATTTTGAAATATTGTCGTACGCCGAGTTGACCGCCGAAATTGCGGACTTCACGGCGGCAACGGCAACTTCAGAGCCGGCCGGAGCCGATTTCACGACTTTGTCCAGTCCGGTAACGACTTGCTTGTTGAACTCAGACACTTGCTCTTCAACGAGCTTGTTGATTTCGGCCTGAGTCACAGCCGCGACGTCGTAAACGCTCTTGGCGTAGCTCGTCGCCTTTTCGAAAAACGGCTGCGCGACCGTATTTCTGAGCTGCGCAAATTCCTGGACGTCCTTCACTTCGGTTAGCGCCTTCGCTTGTTGCACGCCATCCGCAAATGCGCTTTTGGCCGCTTTCAGTTGGACTTCAAGCATGCGCTCGGCGCCCTCGAGGGCGATGCCGGCGAAACGCACAACCGCTTCAAGATTCGATTTGTTCAATGCAATCAGTTGCTCATGGGCTTGATACATAGAGGTCTCCTTTAAAAAAACTAAAAAATCATCGACTTAGTTCATTGTCGATGCGGCTGAAATCCGATTTGCTGCAATGCACAATTAGAATTATAAGGGCTATCGAACGGATGTCAAGCGCTTTACATGATTTTTTATTGCATCGCCGCAACTCCTCCAGAGATAACGAAGTTTTGACTTATTGGGCATGGACAGATAGGATAAAACGTTTGCCAATCAGAGGGCTACAGCGGGGACCTGACCTCGCTCTAGAAACCGGGTGCCGATCTATGCCGCGTGCTATAAACCCCAACTATGCCTGCGCCTGATTTGCGCTTGGTAACCGCCAGCGATGGCAGCCGGCGGCTCGAATTGAGCGGAGCGTGGAATTTGCAGTCGCTTGAGCGCAAGCTCGCTGAGCTCAAGCCAAAGCTCGCTGACTATGCTGCTGATCCGGCTTCAAATTGGGACTTGCGCGGGATTGAAATAATCGATCATGCGGGCGCCATGCTGTTGTGGCGCGCGTGGGGCCGGCGCCGCGCCGCTAACCTCGTGCTGAAGCCCGAACACGAACTGCTATTCACTCACCTCGACTTGCCGCCAGTGCCACCGCACGCCGAAGTGCGGCGCGATCCGTGGTGGTTAATCGTCGTACTCGGGCGCTACATGTTGTTGGTGGTCGGGCATCTCGCAGCGATGGTCATGGTGCTCGGACAGGTCTTGGTCGATTTCATATATGTCGTGCGGCGGCCCGCGCAGATTCCCTGGCGCGAGATTTCCGCCAGCATCTACCGCACCGGAGCGCAGGCGCTCGGGATCACTGCGCTCGTGGGTTTCCTCGTCGGCGTGGTATTGAGTTATCTGTCAGCGCAGCAGTTGAAGTTATTCGGCGCCGATGTGTTTATCATCAACATTCTTGGCATCAGCGTGGTGCGCGAGCTCGGCCCGGTATTGGCGGCGATCCTGATTGCCGGGCGCTCGGGATCGGCCATCACCGCGCAGCTTGGCGTGATGCGCGTAACGCAGGAGCTCGACGCGATGGCAGTGATGGGCATTCCCGCCACCCTGCGGCTGATCTTGCCGAAAATGCTGGCGCTCGCCATATCGATGCCGCTGATCGTCCTTTGGACCAACAGCATTGCAATGCTGGGCGGAATGGTGGCGGCGAATGCGGAACTCGGAATCGGCTACAGCTATTTCCTGTCGAGTCTGCCAGAGGCCGTGCCGATCGCCAACTTGTGGCTGGGGCTCGGCAAAGGCGTTGTGTTCGGGCTGCTGATTGCGCTCATCGCGTGCCACTTCGGGTTGCGCATTGAGCCCAACACGGAGAGCCTCGGCATCGGCACAACGACTTCTGTGGTAACGTCGATTACCGTTGTGATTATCGTCGACGCCGTATTCGCAATCGCGTTCAAGGACATCGGAATCAGCTGATGGCGGAACCTATCATCGAGGTTAAGGGATTGTGGACGCAATTCGGCACGCACGTCGTGCATCGGGATATCAACCTGACGGTGTATCGCGGCGAGATCATGTCGCTGGTCGGGGGCTCGGGCAGTGGCAAAACCACGCTGCTGCGGCAGATGCTCGGACTCGAGAGGCCGACACGCGGCGAGGTACACGTGTTTGGCGAGCCGCTGCACGGTAACGACGCCGATGAATTGCGCAGGCTGCGGAACCGCTGGGGAATGCTGTTCCAGGAAGGTGCGTTATTCAGCGCGCTGACGGTATTTGACAATGTCGCGCTGCCGTTGCGCGAGTTGCATACCATCGAGGAGGAGTTGATACACGATCTGGTCATCATGAAGCTCAACATGGTCGGCATTGAACCAATGCACGCGACCAAAATGCCGGCTGACCTGTCCGGCGGCATGATCAAACGCATTGCCCTCGCACGCGCGCTTGCGCTCGAGCCGGAACTGCTGTTTCTCGATGAGCCGACCGCCGGGCTCGATCCCGATCGCAGCGAAAGTTTCGTGACGCTGATCAAGGGGTTGCATCGTGAGCTTAATCTGTCGGTGGTGATGGTCACCCATGACCTCGACACCCTCGTGTCGCTGTCCACCCGGGTCACGGTATTGGCCGACCAGCGGCTCGTGATCGTCGGCACGCTTGACGAGGTGGTCGCCAATCAGCATCCGTTCATCCGAAATTTTTTCATGGGAGAACGCGGGAGGCGCGCGCTCGAGGCGGTCAAGCAGGTCAGGGATGTCATTTCCATGATCTGATGAGTGACGGGGAATGGAACGAATGTAATGTAAGGGGAGATCATGGAAAACAGGGCATATGCGCTTGCAGCGGGGCTTTTCACGCTGCTGTTGGGGATCGGTGTGGTAGTCGCCGCGTTTTTTTTTAGGGGCGACGTTGCCGAAACCAGCGACTACCTGCTGGTTTCGCATTATCCGGTGTCGGGGCTGAATTCGCAGGCGCCGGTGCGCTACCGCGGCGTCACGGTCGGTAAGGTGGGCAGCATCCGATTCGATCCGCTCGAGCCGCGTACTATTCTGATCGAGATTACCGTTCAGACCGGAACGCCGCTAACGAAAGGCACGTACGCAAAACTTGGCTCGCAGGGGGTGACCGGACTTTCGTATGTGATGCTCGACGACGATGGCAAGACGCCCGAGCCGCTGCCGAGTGACGATGAGAATCCACCTCGCATCGACGTCAGACCGTCGTTCTTCGACACCGTCACCGCATCGGGACAGGATCTGCTCGATAATTTCAACGAGGTCGCAAAACGCGTCAATGTGCTGCTCGCCGATGAAAACCAGAAACAACTGGTGAGCACGCTGCGTAACCTGGATGCCGCATCAGGCAAGTTCGCGGCGCTAGCGGTTGCAATGCAGCCGACTGTGAAAGCACTGCCGGCGCTCGCGAACGATACGAGCATAGCGCTCAAGCGCGCCGATACGCTGCTCGCGAATCTTAATCAGCGTGTTGACTCGTTCGAGCGCGCCGCCAAGAGCGCCGAGCAGCTGGCCAACAGCGGCGCAACGCTGTCCGACGCGATACTGATCGAAGCGCTGCCGCGCCTGAACTTCCTGCTTGAGGATTTGCAGCGCACTTCGCACGGGCTCGACCAGCTGCTGTACGAAATCAACGAGCAGCCGCACAGCTTCATATTCGGCAGGAATCCGCTTCCTCCCGGACCCGGCGAACCTGGATTCACGGCGGCGCAAAAGGGGGCGCGATGAAAGAGCTTTGGTTGGTGATGGCGGCGCTGTTGCTTGCGGCATGCTCGTTCGGCCCGACTTCGCGCGAGACGCCTGCGACTTACGATCTCGGTGCGCCACCCCGTTATGCTGATAGCGCGCTTCGCATACACGCAAGTTTATTGGTAAATAACGTCGCCGCGCCGGCCTGGCTCGACACGCAGGGTATCGTTTACCGGCTCAATTTCCAGGATGCGGCGCGGCAGCAGACCTACGCCGGAAGTCGCTGGGCGGCATCGCCGGCAGTATTGCTCACGCAGCGCTTGCGCAGCCGCCTTGCCGCGGCGAGCGACGTCGGAGTGATCGGTGCCGGCGACAGCGCACGTGCGGATTTTATGCTGCGCGTCGAACTCGAGGAATTCAGCCAGGTATTCGATGCCGCCGATACCAGTCGTGCGGTGGTCATCGCGCGCGCAAGCTTGATCGATGTTTCGAAGCGCGCGCTGCGCGCCCAAAAAAGTTTCAGCATAGAGCGTGCGGCGCCGAACGCGAATGCCGAAGGCGGAGTGCGCTCGCTGGCAGCAGCCGGTGACGAACTGATCGAAGCGGTCACGGCGTGGACCGCCGCGAGCTTGGCGCGCGACAAGAAGTAGCCGCGAGGCATCAGCGGCCGCTTAAAATAATCCGGTGTTGTTTAAAAATCGGCAAGGAGCAAACGGATGGGCGATACCCTCTTCACCAAGATTCTCAACAAAGAAATCCCGGCTGAGATCGTTTATGAGGACGAGTTTTGCTTCGCCATTAAGGACATCAATCCGCAAGCGCCGGTGCATCTGCTGCTGATTTCAAGAAAACCGCTCGACAGACTGTCGAACGCCACGCAAGAAGATCAGG
>DASYSI010000255.1:0-7081 GCA_036003485.1 Burkholderiales bacterium
GGATGACGAGGCCGGCGCCGAGCCCGGCACAGTGGTAGTCACCGAAACGCGCGAAGGCAAGTTCACCCAGTCCATACGTTGCGGTAAGCATGCATTGCGCGCCGACGAGCCTGAAGCGGCAGGCGGCCTCGATAGCGGACCGTCGCCGTACGAGCTTGTGCTGGCGGGTCTCGGTGCATGCACTTCGATGACGCTGCGGCTCTACGCCGATCACAAGCGGCTGCCGCTGGAGAAAGTCGCGGTACGGCTCACACACAGGAAAATCCACGCGCAGGACTGCACCGAGTGCGAGACCAAGGACGGCAAGCTCGACAAGATCGAGCGCGAGATCGAGCTGAGCGGACCGCTCGACGAGGCCCAGCGCGCCAGGTTGCTTGAGATCGCCGACAAGTGCCCGGTGCACCGGACGCTGCACTCCGAAGTCTCGATAACGACCCGGCTGACCGATTTGGCGCAAGCGCGCGTTTCTCCGCCACTAGGCTTCGCGCGAGAGTAGACTTGCCTGTCGATTACACTCCATCACGCGCTGAATGGTCCGACTACTTTCTCCATGAGCTCCATTGCCTCCACCCCGGGCGTGCAGTCGAAATTAGCCAGAATCGCTAGCCGCGCCGCGACAGCCTGGGCGGTACTGGCGATCGGCTGCGCGTTGTCTGTCGCGGCCGCGTATTGGATGAAGATGCAGATAGATCAAGAAGCGAGGACTACGTTTGTAACCGCGGTCGAAGACGCCAAGGATGCCATCGAGCACCGGATGCAGGCGTATGCCGATGTTCTGTATGGGGTGCGCGGATTGTTCATCGCTTCCGAGTCGGTCAACCGTGAAGCATTCCGCCGTTATGTTTCGAGCCTCGATCTGGATCGACGTTACCCCGGAATTCAGCTCGTCAACTTCAATCGGCGTGTTCCCGCTGCACAAAAGCGCGCTTACGAAACTGCGGTGCGGGGCGACACGAGTATTGATCCGAATGGTTATCCCGATTTTGCCATCAAGCCGCCCGGCGACCGACCCGAATACTTCCCGGTGGAATACCTTGAACCGATGGCAGGCAACGAAGAGGCGCTCGGCCTCGACGCGGGAGGTGATGCCGTCCGCTTTGCATCAGTTGAGCGCGCGCGCGATTCCGGGCAACTCGTGGCATCGGGACGTATCACCATAACGCGGGGCGGCACCGGGTATGCCGGCTTCGTACTGCGTTTGCCGCTCTATCGAAACGGCATGCCGCAAGAGACCGTCGCGCAGCGCCGCCAGGCTCTGGTTGGTCTGATAACTTCCTCTTATCGGATGAACCATTTGATGCAGGGGGTGTTAAGCGAACCGCTACTGCGGCAAATTCGCATCAGAATCTACGACGTCGGATACGCCGACAGTTCTGCGCAGTTTCGTCCGCCCACTGCAGATAACCTGCTGTTTGACACCAGCGACCTGACAACTGAATCCGCGAAAAAGAGCTTGAACCTCGCAAGCGATGAGGATACGCGGCTCACCGAAATGCTGACCCTGGATGTCGGCGGGCGCCGCTGGAACCTGTATTCCAGCGCGCAGCGGGAATTTGTCGGTACCTTCAACCAATGGCGCCCATTGATCCGTTTGCTCGGCGGAATCACGATCAGCCTGCTGCTGTTCGGCCTGACGCGCTCGCTCGCGACCACCGGCAGCAGGGCGATCGAACTGGCCGATCGTATTACCGACGATCTGCGCAAGAGCGAGGCCGGTCTCGCCGCAGCGCAGCGCATGACGCAGCAATTGATCGAAGCCCTGCCGAACCCAATTTTCTTCAAGGATACCGATGGGCGCTATCTCGGTGTCAACAAGGCGTGGGAGAAATTCTTTGGCGTATCGAGGCAGGCCTTCATCGGCAAGACAGTGCACGACCTTTATCCCAACAACCCGGAAGTCGCGCAGCGTCTGCACGCGATGGATCAGGAGTTATGGACGCGCCCCGGGACCCAGACGTACGAAACGTCGATCACGACCCCCGACGCGCAGCGCCATGACGCCATTTACTACAAGGCTACATTTACGCACGCCGACGGCAGTGTCGCGGGGCTCATCGGCACCATCGTCGACATCACCGAGCGCAAACAGGCCGAGGCCGTGCGCGCTCAACTTGCGGCCATCGTCGAGAACGCCAACGACGCCATCTTCAGCCGCTCGCTCGACGGCACGATTCAGTCGTGGAACGCCGGGGCGGAAAAGATGCTCGGCTATACCGCCGCCGAAGCAATCGGCAAGCCGATCGGCTTTACCCTGCCCCCGAACCGGCCGCCCAACCTGGACCGCAACAACGAGAAGGTGCTTAGCGGCGAAGTAGTTGCGCGCGAGTCCGATCGCATGACCAAAGACGGACGGGTGATCGACGTCCTGACCAGCCATTCCCCCATCAGGGACAGCGCCGGAAAAATCGTCGGCGCCGCCATCATTCTGCAAGATATTACGGCGCTCAAGCAGGCCCAGGCCGCGGTGAAGGAAAGCGAAGAGCGCTTCCGCGCCACCTTCGATCAGGCAGCGGTTGGCATCGCGCATTTCGATCTTGAACACCGCTACGTCAAGATCAACCGTCGCTATAGCGAAATCGTCGGTTATGCGCCGGAGGAGCTGCTCGGCAAGGAGCCCGGGTTTCTCAACCATCCGGACGATGTCGGAATGGGCACCAAGCAGCGTGGTCAACTTTTCTCGGGCGCAATCGATCACTACTCGCAGGATAAGCGCTATATACGCAAGGATGGAAAGGCAATCTGGGTAAGACGCACCGAGTCGCTGGCACGCGACGCTGCCGGTGCACCCCAATATTACATTCGCGTGATCGAAGACATCACCGAACGCAAAGAAACCGACGAGCGCTATCGCGCGACCTTCGATAACGCGCCCGTCGGAATCATGCACGTCGATCTTGAGCGAAAGATCGCGCATGTCAACGGCAAGTTGTGCGAGATCCTCGGCTATACCCAGGAAGAGCTGATAGGAAAGCCGGTCGAGCAGGTGGTCCATCCCGATTCCCTCAATACCGATCGGAGTCACAAGTTTTCCGAAGCGATGCTGGCGGGCAAGATACAGTCCGATGTATCAGAGCGCGCGTACCTGCGTAAGGACGGTTCCACCGTCTGCGTAAACCGCACGATTTCTCTCGTAAGAGACGCCGCCGGCGCGCCTTTATACTTTGTTCGCATCATCGAGGACATCACCGATCGCAAGGATCTCGAACGCCGCTTCGAGCTCACATTCAATTACGCGCCGGTAGGCATTCTCCACTCGTCATTCGACCGCCGCATCCTGCTCGCCAACAAACGATTCCTTGACATGACGGGCTACAACCTCGAAGAGCTGCAGCAGATGCCGCCGGCCGCAATCATTCATCCCGATGATGCCGGCAGCAACGTCGAGCTCGAACAACAGCTGCTCGACGGCAAGATCGATAACTTCCTTTCTGAAAAACGCTACCTTAGCAAACACGGAAGGGTGATCTGGACCAAGCGCACCACATCGGTCGCGAGGAGCGCCGACGGCACGCCCCAGTATTTCATCCGCGTCATCGACGACGTGACCGAAACGCGCCTCACCGAAGAACGCTACCGCGCGATGTTCGAAAATGCGGCGGTCGGGATCACGCGCGTTGACCTCAATGGAATCCTCGTCGATGTCAACCAGAGGTTCTGCGACATGCTCGGCTATGCGCGCGCCGAGCTTATCGGCAAAGCCGTCTCTACCCTCAATCATCCTGATGAGGGCGGCAAAGGGGCAGCGCTGCGCAACCAAGTTATGCGCGGTGAAATCAAATCGGCAATCGGTGAAAAGCGTTTCGTGTGCAAAGACGGTGCGGTCATCTGGGCACGGCGCAGCATGTCGATCGCGCGCAACGACGCCGGCGAACCGCAATACGTCATCAGCGTAGTCGAGGACATTACCGAGCGCAAACAGGCCGAGAAATCCTTACAGGAGAGCGAATCGAGATATCGGTCCGTGATCGCTGCGCTCGCCGAAGGTGTCATCCTGCGCGATAAAGACGCTCGCATCATCGACTGCAATGCCAGCGCTGAACGCATCCTCGGGCGCACGCTCGATCAAATGAGAGGAAACACCTATTTCGACCCGGAATGGCGCGCGATTCGCGAGGACGGATCGCCATTCCCGAATGACGAGCGCCCGGCCAACGCCGCGCTGCGCAGCGGCAAACCGCAATCCGAGGCGACAGTCGGTTTGCGCAAACCGGACGGTGTCGTGCTCTGGCTTTCAATGAGTGCGCGGCCGCTATCCGGGGCATCGGGTCCGGCGCCTTCGGGAGTCGTCACTACAATCACCGACATCACCGAGCGCAAGCAGGCCGAGCAATATCGTGCTATGGGGCACGCCGTCACGCGGGTGCTGACGGAAGCGGAAACCCTGACCGAAGCGGTTCGCAAGATCATCCAGACGATTTGCGAAACAATGGAATGGCACTGCGGAGCGTGCTGGCGGTGGGACAAGGAGGCCGGCGCTCTGCGCTGCGTCGAATGCTGGGGTATCGATACTCCGGAAATTCAGAATTTCATCGCCGACAACAAGGCGTCCGTAATGAAGGCGGATGCGACTCCAGTCCAGGGCCTGGTGCGGCGCATTTACCATTCCCGCGAGCCACTCTGGATCGCCGACGTTTCGCAGGAGAAGGGCTTGTTGCGCGCGCCGTTCGTGATCAAGGCCGGACTGCACGGCGCTTTCGGCTTTCCGTTGCTGCTCGGCGGAGAAATTCTCGGTCTGATGGAGTTTTTTCATCGCGACGTGCGCAAGCCCGATGAGACGCTGCTCCAGAATGTCCAATCGATCGGCAACCAGATCGGACAGTACATGGCTCGCAAGCAGGTCGAGGAGCGCGTCCGCCATCTCGCGCACTATGATGAACTCACCGGGCTGCCCAACCGAAGTATGTTCAATCAGCGGCTCAGCCATGCGCTTATCCAGGCGAAGCGCCACGACAGGCTGTTAGCGGTTCTGTTTATCGACCTTGACCGCTTCAAGAATATCAACGATACGCTCGGCCACGAAGCCGGCGACCGCGTGCTCAAGGAAGTGGCGGATCGTTTGCGCGAGTGCCTGCGCGAAAGCGATACCGTCGGCCGCCTTGGAGGCGACGAGTTTGTCGTGCTCATCGAGGAATTGCTGCAGCCCGTGCATGTTGCCGTGGTGGCGCAGAGAATCCTCGCCGCGGTGGCGCAGAAAATCCTCTCTGCAGTCGCCAGGCCGTTCATCGTCGACGCCAACGAATTCCACATCACTGCTAGCATCGGCATCAGCACCTATCCTGATGACAGCGCGGACATGCAAAGCCTGCTGAAGAACGCGGACATTTCGATGTACCGCGCCAAGGAACAAGGCAAGAATAATTTTCAGTTTTATTCGGCGCAGATGAACGTCCATACGCTCGAGCGCCTGGCGCTCGAATCCAATTTGCGCCGCGCCCTCGAGCGCAGCGAATTTCTGTTGCATTACCAACCCAAGGTCGATATCGCCAGCGGCCGCATCATCGGAATGGAGGCGCTGGTGCGCTGGCAGCAATCGGGGAAGCTGATGCCGCCGGCGCAATTCATCCCGCTGGCCGAGGAAACCGGACTGATCGTGCCGATCGGCGCATGGGTAATGAAAACCGCGTGCATGCGCAATAAATCATGGCAGGAACAGGGGCTGCCGCCGCTGCGCGTCGCGGTAAACCTGTCGGCGCGCCAATTCACTCACGCAACTCTGTTGCAGGACGTGGCGAGAGCACTCAACGAGAGCGGGCTGGATCCGACTGCGCTCGAGCTCGAAATCACCGAAAGCATGGTGATGCACAATCCGGAATACGCGGTGGAACTGCTGACTAAACTCAAGGGCATGGGGATACATCTTTCGATCGATGATTTCGGCACCGGTTATTCGAGCTTGAACTATCTCAAGCGCTTCCCGCTGGACAGTGTGAAAATTGACCGCTCGTTCATCAAGGATCTTCCCGGAGACAGCGACGACGCCGCCATCACCCAGGCTATCATCGCGATGGCGCACAGCCTGAGACTCAAGGTGATCGCCGAAGGGGTCGAAACCGAGCAGCAGTTAAGCTTTCTGCGTGCCCACGGGTGTGACGAGATGCAGGGCTACTATTTCAGTAAGCCGCTACCCGAGACTGAGTTTTTCGAGCTGCTGCAGCACGGCGCAGACGCCCGTGTAACGCTCTGACGCCCGGCCTGCTAGCTATCGGTTACGTTGGAGACAAATTGCAGCGATGACTGATCGATGAACGACGGGCACAGCTGTCTTAGCATGGAAAACTTGTCACTCGTGTTGCTTTCGCGCTCGAGCAGCGTGATGAATTCATCCATCCCAAGCGGGCGGCTGAACAAAAATCCCTGCATGGCGTCGCAATGGTTTTCCATCAGGAACGACATCTGTTTCTCGGTTTCGACGCCTTCTGCGATCACTTTCATGCCGAGACTGTGGCCGAGCGAAATCACTGCTTTGACAATAGCTGCGGCGTTTTCGCCCTGTCCCAGTTCGCGCACGAACGACTGGTCGACTTTGAGGCTCGTGACCGGAAACCGTTTCAAATAGTTCAAGCTCGAATAGCCGGTGCCGAAGTCATCGATACTGAGCTCCACGCCGAGCGCCTTAAGCTGCTCGAGCGTCGCAATCACGCCTTCCGGGTCGTGCATGACCATGCTTTCGGTCAGCTCTAGCTCGAGCGACTCTGCGGACATGCCTGAATCGTGCAGCGCTTGTTCAACCGCGCGCACCAGATCGTAGCGCGTCAACTGCCGCGCCGACAGATTGATCGCCACGCGCATCACCGGCAATCCCCTGTCCTGCAGCGATTTGTTGAAAGCGCACGCCTCGCGCATCACCCATTCGCCGATCGGCACGATCAGCCGGGTGTCCTCGGCCAGCGGGATGAACTTGACCGGGCTGATGAAGCCATGCTCGGGGCTCTGCCAGCGCACCAGCGCCTCGAACGCGACGACGTGTTCGCGCACCGAATCGACCACCGGCTGGAAGTTCAGCAGCAGCTCGCCCTTGTCGGTCGCGAAGCGCAACGAGGTCTCGAGCTGGCGGCGTTCCTCGGCTTCGGCATGCAGCGTC